>NZ_WIJO01000009.1:0-47762 GCF_009496205.1 Streptococcus mitis | reverse complement strand
ATATGAATCTTTCTAATGAGTTGTTTTGTCGCTTTTCATTATAGATCTTATGGGACTTTTTTTCTACAACAAAATAGGCTCCATAATATCCATAGGGGATTTACCCACTACAAATATTATAGAACCTTTTTTTTTTTGTATTTTTAAGAATAGTAGAATAAAAACTTCAGATTTGTAAAACTTAATTGGATTACTTATCTGAAGTTTTTTTGCGCTCTTTGTCAACTGTAGTGGGCTGAAGAAATACTAAAATTTGTATATATTGTTGATTTTATGGTTGTGCTAGTTTATTATTACTTCCAACTCTTGAGTGAAATTTCTCCGCTATTGAGCCAGATTTCTTTTCCGTTATCACATTGAACTAAAAGTTTACCATTTTCAGAGATATCTTTAGCAAGTCCTTTGTAGTCTTTTTGATCCAGTGTGAAAGTCACTTCTTTTCCTAGAACGAAGGACTGTTTTTTGTATAGGTATAATAGCTCTTCTGCAGGTGTTTCGAAGAAAGCACGCCAGATCTCTATGATTAATTCATTTCTTGTTATAGGTGCTGGTACTTTAAATAAACTAGCAGCTTTTTCTTTTAATTCTTGTGGAAAATCATTGATTGTGAAGTTGATTCCTACTCCAATAATGATATCTGTGACTAAGCCAGTTTCTACAGAGGTCATTGCCTCAGTAAGGATTCCTCCAATTTTATGATTGTTTAGGTAGATATCATTGACCCATTTTATGTCGACATCTATTAAAGTTAGGTTCTTAATGGCTTTGTAGACAGCTCCAGCTACAAGTAGTGTGTAGGACGGTAATTTGTCATAGGGAAGATTTGGTTTGAGATGGAGTGTCATATAAATGCCACCTTGTGGGGAGTAGAAGGAGCGTTGAAAACGGCCTCGGCCAGCTGTTTGATAGGAAGCTAGATAGAGGGTATTTGCTTCATTTCCTAAATCAATTGCTTCTTTTGCATCGAGTTGTGTTGATCTTGTTTCGGGTTTAAAACTGATTTTAATTGGAAGATTTTGTTCTAGAAGTTCTGGAAGAATAAGGTCTCCATTCACCAGTTTATAGCCTTTGTTTTTGATACTATCAATTTCAATGCCTTCTTGTTCTAAACGCTTGATGGCTTTCCAAATTGATGTTCGGCTTAGAGATAGTTCTTCTGCGATTTTTTCTCCGCTGACATAGTCGGTTTCTTTAGCTAGAATTTGGTAGACGGCTTGGTAGGATTTCATAGTGTTTCCTTTCTTTAGGAATTGTAAATGATTTAAATATAGTTCGGATAGTTGGTCAAAACCTTATTATATTACTACTATTTTAACATATACCTAGTCTTTACGGTATGATTTTCTTATAGTAAATCTAGTCATTAAGTTTGAGTTTTGAAATATTAATATTTTTGCTCCCTTTTTTACCTAGTAAACGTTTCCTTTGTTTTCAAATTGCTTAAAAAGTGGTACAATATAGGATAGCTTACTATTATCTGAATCAACTGATTCGGAGAGAAAGGATTCGTTTTGAAATCAATAGGCTTTATTGAAAAGCTGAAAGGGTTGTCTAGTAAAGAGCTGATTTTATTGGGAATTATCCTGAGTATCTTTTTACCCTTTTATCTTTTTGTAGTTGTATTCTGTTTATATATTATCAGTTTAATTTTTACAGGGGACATGAAAAGTATTCTTCAGAAAATGGGGGAGCATCCGATGCTGCTTCTTTTTCTTGGTTATAGTACTGTTATATCCGTTTTTGCACAAAATTGGATGGGAGTTGTGGCTTCAGTAGGAATTTTTCTATTTACTATTTTCTTTTTGCACTATCAGTCGATTTTATCACATAAATTCTTTCGATTGATTTTGCAGCTCGTCTTGTTTGGTAGTGTATTGTCAGCTGCTTTTGCGAGTTTAGAGCATTTCCAAATTGTGAAGAAATTCAACTATGCTTTTCTTTCACCCAATATGCAGGTCTGGCATCAGAATCGTGCAGAAGTGACCTTCTTTAATCCTAATTATTATGGAATTATTTGTTGTTTCTGTATCATGATTGCCTTCTATCTGTTTACAACGACCAAGTTGAATTGGTTGAAAGTATTCTGTGTGATTGCAGGCTTTGTGAATCTCTTTGGTTTGAACTTTACTCAAAATCGAACCGCCTTTCCTGCTATTATCGCTGGAGCCATCATCTATCTCTTTACGACTATTAAAAACTGGAAGGCCTTTTGGCTTAGTATTGGGGTTTTCGCGATTGGCTTGAGTTTCCTCTTTTCCAGTGATTTGGGAGTTCGGATGGGGACTTTAGACTCTTCTATGGAAGAACGCATTTCTATCTGGGATGCTGGGATGGCCTTGTTTAAGCAAAATCCTTTTTGGGGTGAAGGGCCATTGACCTATATGCACTCTTATCCTCGGATAAATGCTCCTTATCATGAACATGCTCACAGTCTGTATATTGACACGATTCTGAGTTACGGAATTGTGGGAACTATTTTATTAGTTTTGTCTTCTATTGCTCCTGTTCGTTTGATGATGGATATGAGTCAGGAGTCGGGTAAACGTCCGATTATTGGTCTTTATCTATCTTTCCTTACAGTGGTTGCTGTGCACGGAATCTTCGACTTGGCCCTCTTCTGGATTCAGTCAGGTTTCATTTTCTTGCTAGTTATGTGCAGTATTCCATTGGAGCATCGAACCTTAGTATCGGACATGACGGATTAAGTTTATAAGATTGAAATCTTCTACCTTGGGTAGGAGATTTTTTTACTGGGAAAAATTATTTCCAAATCGAAATAGTTGACAGTTGGAATGATGAGTGTTACAATTGTTTTATTCATTTCGATATCGAAATAAATTGGAGGTGTTATGAAAGATAGTCATTTGCTAGCCCATCATATTCGTTTGTTGAATGGGCGGATTTTTCAAAAGTTACTGAGCCAAGACCCTGAAGCTCTTTATCGGAGTGAGCAGGGAAAGATTTTAGCGGTTTTATGGAATAGTGAAACTGGCTGTGCAACTGCGACAGATATTGCGCTTGCGACTGGGCTTGCTAATAATACGCTGACGACTATGATAAAAAAGCTAGAGGAACAAAATCTTGTAACTGTTAGTCCATGTGGAGAAGACAAGCGTAAGAAGTATTTAGTTTTAACAGATTTGGGGCAATCCCAGAAAGAAGTGGGGCAACGTGTCAGTCAGAAATTGGATACGATCTTTTACAAAGGATTTTCAGAGGAAGAAATTCGGCAGTTTGAAGCCTTTCAAGAAAGAATTTTGACGAATCTGAAAGAGAAGGAAAATGAGGTTTAAATCATGTCACAACAAGTGAAAAATGCTCACAACCTATACATTCATGCTATCCAAGATGGACGAGTTTCTGAGGCTCAAGCCCAGTCTGTAGGGGATACTTATATCCAACACTCGACAGGTGTGCCAGATGGGAAAGAAGGGTTTGGAGCTTTCTTTGCAAATTTCTTTGAGCGCCATCCCGAGCGTGAGATGAAGATTGTCCGTACTATTGAGGATAGCAATCTGGTCTTTGTTCATGTTCATCAATATCTGAATGGTGGGAAAGCTCAATGGGTGACGACAGATACTTTCCGTGCGAATGAGAATGGACGTATCGTGGAGCATTGGGATGTCATTGACTACTATCGAACACCTGAAAATGGCCAATTTGATCAAATTTTTGGCGATTTTGAAATCACGGATTTGGATAAGACAGTAGCAAATAAAAAGCTGGTTCGCCGTTTCTTGACAGAAATTTTCCAAAATGGGGAACTGGAGCAGTGGAGTGATTATGTGGCAGACGATTTGATTCAGCATAATCATGAGATTGGACAAGGAAGTGCTGCTTATAAACACTATGTGGCTGAACATGGTGTCACTTTTGACTTTGTTTTCCAACTCTTAGGACAAGGAAACTATGTGGTTAGCTATGGTCAGACTCAGATAGATGGGGTGGCTTATGCCCAGTATGATATCTTCCGACTAGAAAACGGTAAAATTGTGGAACATTGGGACAATAAGGAAGTCATGCCTAAGGTAGAAGACTTGACCAATCGAGGGAAGTTTTAAATTGAGGATACAGAATGATTGAATACAAAAATGTAGCCTTGCGCTACACAGAAAAAGATGTCTTGAGAGATGTTAATTTACGGATTGAGAATGGCGAGTTTATGGTTTTAGTTGGTCCATCTGGATCAGGTAAGACGACCATGATTAAGATGGTCAACCGCCTCTTGGAACCGACTGATGGAAATATTTATATGGATGGCAAGCGTATCAAAGACTATGATGAGCGTGAACTTCGTCTTTCTACTGGTTATGTTTTACAGGCTATTGCTCTCTTTCCTAATCTAACGGTCGCGGAAAATATTGCCCTGATTCCTGAGATGAAGGGCTGGACTAAGGAAGAAATTGCTCAGAAAACAGAAGAGCTTTTGGCTAAGGTTGGTTTACCAGTAGCTGAGTATGGACATCGTTTGCCTAGTGAATTATCTGGTGGGGAGCAACAGCGTGTTGGAATTGTACGGGCTATGATTGGTCAGCCTAAGATTCTCCTCATGGATGAACCTTTTTCGGCTCTTGATGCTATTTCTCGCAAACAGTTGCAGGTTCTGACTAAAGAATTGCATAAAGAGTTTGGGATGACAACGATTTTTGTGACCCATGATACGGATGAAGCTTTGAAATTGGCGGACCGTATTGCTGTTTTGCAGGATGGAGAGATTCGCCAGGTGGCGAATCCCAAGACCATTTTAAAAGCCCCTGCAACAGAATTTGTAGCAGACTTGTTTGGAGGTAGTGTTCATGACTAATTTAATTGCAACTTTTCAGGATCGTTTTAGTGATTGGTTGACAGCTCTATCTCAACATTTGCAGTTGTCACTTTTGACCTTGTTGCTGGCCATCTTTATAGCGATTCCTTTGGCTGTTTATCTTCGATATCATGAGAAGTTAGCGGATTGGGTCTTACAGATTGCAGGGATTTTCCAGACCATCCCGTCTCTGGCCTTGTTAGGACTCTTTATCCCCTTGATGGGAATTGGAACCTTGCCTGCTTTGACAGCTCTAGTGATTTATGCGATCTTTCCGATTTTACAAAATACCATCACTGGACTCAAGGGAATTGATCCAAGTCTACAAGAGGCTGGGATTGCCTTTGGGATGACTAGGTGGGAGCGTCTCAAGAAGTTTGAAATTCCACTTGCTATGCCTGTTATGATGTCTGGGATTCGGACGGCAGCTGTCTTGATTATCGGTACGGCAACCTTGGCGGCCTTGATTGGTGCAGGGGGACTGGGTTCCTTTATCCTTTTGGGAATTGACCGTAATAATGCCAGTCTGATTTTGATTGGGGCACTTTCTTCCGCAGTGCTTGCCATTGCCTTTAACTTCCTACTAAAAGTGATGGAAAAGGCAAAATTGCGGACGATTTTCTCTGGTTTTGCCTTGGTGACCATATTGCTTGGTTTGTCTTATAGTCCAGCTCTTTTGGCTCAAAAAGAGAAAGAAAACTTGGTTATTGCTGGGAAATTGGGACCGGAACCAGAAATTTTGGCCAATATGTATAAACTCCTTATTGAAGAAAATACCAGCATGACTGCGACTGTTAAACCGAATTTTGGGAAAACAAGCTTTCTTTATGAAGCTTTGAAAAAAGGCGATATTGACATCTATCCTGAATTTACTGGTACGGTGACTGAAAGTTTGCTGCAACCATCACCTAAAGTGAGTCATGAGCCAGAGCAGGTTTATCAGGTGGCGCGTGATGGTATTGCCAAACAGGATCATCTAGCCTATCTCAAACCCATGTCTTATCAAAATACCTATGCTGTAGCTGTTCCAAAAAAGATTGCTCAAGAATATGGCTTGAAGACCATTTCGGACTTGAAAAAAGTGGAAGGGCAGTTGAAGGCTGGATTTACACTCGAATTTAATGACCGTGAAGATGGAAATAAGGGCTTACAATCAATGTATGGTCTCAATCTCAATGTAGCTACGATGGAACCAGCCCTTCGCTATCAGGCTATTCAGTCAGGTGATATTCAAATCACGGACGCCTATTCGACTGATGCGGAATTGGCGCGTTATGATTTGCAGGTCTTGGAAGATGACAAGCAACTCTTCCCACCTTATCAAGGAGCTCCACTGATGAAAGAAGCTCTTCTCAAGAAACATCCAGAGTTGGAAACAGTTCTCAATAAATTGGCTGGTAAAATTACTGAAAGCCAGATGAGCCAGCTCAACTACCAAGTCGGTGTTGAAGGCAAGTCAGCAGAACAAGTAGCCAAGGAGTTTCTACAAGAACAAGGTTTGTTGAAGAAATAGCTTGAAAAGCTAAACTCAACTTTGTTAAACGACCATATAGAAAACTGCTCAGACAATGTTGTCTGGGCTTTTTTGATTATTGAAAAGATAAAAAACTCAGTAGCCTAGAAATAAGGCAACCGAGCTTTAATCTGTATTCAATTTTTAGGAATGAGAAGGTCTAGATAAAACTGCACAACTTCTTGGTCTGTAAAGTCTTGTCCTTTTTTGAGCCACCAGGTCAATGTCTCGATAAAGTTGGACACGACTAAGTGTTGGAGGTAAGAAGCAGGCAGACTTGGGTGTGCTTCTTTAAACTCATCAGTTAGCATGGGATAGACGTGGTGCTCCAGCTCTCTCCGGAGTTGACGGAGGAAGTAGTCATTCTTGGAGAATAGTAAACTGGTGATATGGTCTTGGTTTTTCTGAAAATGGAGAAAGAGGTGGGCGAGGTAGTCCTCAGTTGAAATGGGTTGCTCTCTTTCAAAGAGATGATGGAAGAGGTGGCGGCAAAGCGCGTCCAGAAGTAGTTCCTTACTCTCATAGTGACAGTAAAAGGTGGATCGTCCCACATCTGCGAGATCAATGATATCCTGAACTGTAGTGGCTTCGTAACCCTTATCGTTTAAAAGTTGTAGAAAAGCTTGATAGATGGCTTTTTTTGTTTTGCTGATACGGCGGTCAATGGTAGTCATATGGACACTTGAGGCAAATTGTTCAGAAATGAATAAAGCTGACGTTTTGCTTCTATCCTTTCTTTGAGTTTTAGTGGATAATGATAATGAACAATGTATTCATAAATCTATTATAACAAAGGAATGAGAAAGATGAAGACAAAATATACTGTTTGGGTAGCTTTTTTCTTAAATTTAAGCTATGCTATTGTTGAGTTTATCGCAGGAGGAATATTTGGTTCGAGTGCCGTTCTCGCTGATTCTGTTCATGACTTGGGAGATGCTATAGCCATTGGCATATCGGCCTTTTTGGAAACAATCTCAAATCGAGAAGAAGATAGGAAGTACACCTTGGGTTACAAGCGATTTAGTCTTTTAGGGGCCCTAGTGACTGCTGTGATTCTTATCACAGGATCCATTCTAGTGATCTTGGAAAATATAACTAAACTTTTGAATCCACAGCCCGTTAATGACGAAGGCGTCCTCTGGCTAGGAATCATTGCAGTCAGTATCAATGTGCTAGCTAGTCTAGTAGTTCGTAAGGGAAAGACAAAGAACGAGTCAATTCTGAGCCTGCACTTTTTGGAAGATACTCTAGGTTGGTTGGCTGTCATTCTAATGGCGATTATCCTCCGATTTACAGATTGGTATATCCTTGATCCGCTCTTATCGCTTGTCATTTCCATCTTCATTCTAACAAAAGCTATTCCTCGATTTTGGAGCGCACTCAAGATTTTCCTGGATGCTGTGCCAGAAGGACTAGAGACAGGTGATTTGGAGAAGGATTTGGAGGCTCTGACCAATGTCAAAAGTGTCAATCAACTTAGCATTTGGTCCATGGATGGTCTAGAAAATAATGCTATTGTTCACATTTGTATCAAGGACTGGGAACAGATGATGGAAACCAAAGAAGTGGTGCGTCAATGTTTAGAAGAAAGAGGCGTGCAGAATATCACTATTGAAGTAGATAGCAGTCAAAGCAATCATGCGCAACATAAGCGGAGGGTGAGAGAATTAGAGCAGAAGCATGGGCATCATCATTAGAAAAGCGACCTCGCTAGAGGTCGTTTTGTTATCCTATTCATTCCTTGTACTTTCTCTCAGAGTCAGTCTGGTTCCCAGCATGGTCAAGCTAGGGATTTTGCGACCGTGGAGTACTTCCTTGTTAAGAATATCCATACCTGCTCGGCCCATTTCCTCGGTATAGACTGTGATGCTGGAAAGGGGAGGATAGACTTGCTTGGTCAGACTAGTGTCATTAAAGGAAATGAGGCTGACACGTTCTGGCAGACTGATTCCAGCTTCTTGAAGTGCACGGAGGGCACCGATGGCTAAACTATCACTAGCGGCAAAAAAGGCTGGTGGGAGTTGGTCTCCTAAGCTCTGAATGGTCTCCTTCATCAAGTCATAGCCAGACTGGGCAGTAAAGCTTCCTTGAAAGACAAGTTCATCATGATAGATTCCTTTTTCTTGACTGTAGTTTCTGAAGTTTTCAAGTCGCTTGTCCTGAATGATTTCTTCTTGGTCAGTCGTTTCCTCAAGGCCTGTTAGAATCCCGATACGGTCCATTCCTTGGCTGAGGAAATAATCGACGACCTGTTTCATGGCAGTGTAAAAATCTGTGATAATGCAAGTGTGTCCTAGGGAAAGTGTATCGCTGTCTAGAAAGACCAGGGGTTTTTGATATTCTTCAAAGGCAGAAATCTGAGCTCGGCTAAACTTTCCGATGCAAAGAATCCCAATCACTTCCTCGCTTAGTGTAAAAGGATGGTCATTAAAATAGCGCAAGATATCATAGTCCAGTTCTTGGGCTCTTTTTTCTATGCCTAGGCGAATCTGGTAGTAGTAGAGATCGTCCAACTCCCCTTGTTCGCTGACCCATTGGATAATGGCAATTTTCTGCTTGGGTTTGTGGGACTCGCCTGTCTTGAGGTGCTTGGTGTAGCCCAACTCTTCAGCAACAGTTAAAATACGGTGTCTAGTTTCTTCTGTAACAGATAGGCTCTGGTCGCGATTGAGGACACGGGATACGGTCGCGATAGAGACAGAGGCTAGCTGTGCAATGTCTTTTAAGGTAGCCATAAATCCTCCTTCTTTAAGGTTAGTATATCATATTTTTCTGCTTTTTTACTGACAGTTTAGTAAAATTTTAGTAAAAAGGATTGACCTTGGGAAATCCCTTGGATACAATAGAAGAAAACGATTACACGTTAAGGTGACTTAACGGACAGTAAAAGGAGAATTCATATGACACAACATCTTACTGCTGAAACTCTTCGCAAAGATTTTTTTGCTGTTTTTGGTCAAGAAGCAGACCAAACATTCTTTTCACCAGGTCGTATCAATTTGATTGGTGAGCACACAGACTACAACGGTGGGCACGTTTTTCCTGCTGCTATTTCCTTGGGAACTTACGGTGCAGCTCGTAAGCGTGACGACCAAATTTTACGTTTCTACTCAGCTAACTTTGAGGAAAAGGGCATTATCGAAGTGCCTTTAGCGGATCTCAAGTTTGAAAAAGAGCACAACTGGACCAATTATCCAAAAGGAGTTCTTCATTTCTTGCAAGAAGCTGGGCACGTGATTGACAAAGGTTTTGATTTTTATGTTTATGGGAATATTCCAAATGGTGCTGGCTTGTCTTCTTCAGCATCCTTGGAACTTTTGACAGGAGTCGTGGCAGAGCATCTCTTTGATTTAAAATTAGAGCGTCTCGATTTGGTTAAAATCGGCAAACAAACAGAAAATAACTTTATCGGAGTCAATTCTGGTATCATGGACCAGTTTGCTATCGGAATGGGAGCGGACCAACGTGCTATTTACTTAGATACTAACACTTTAGAGTATGACTTGGTGCCACTTGATTTGAAGGACAATGTCGTTGTTATTATGAACACCAATAAACGCCGTGAATTGGCGGACTCTAAATACAATGAACGTCGTGCTGAGTGTGAAAAAGCGGTGGAAGAATTGCAAGTTGCCTTAGATATTCAGACCTTGGGTGAATTGGACGAGTGGGCCTTTGACCAATACAGTTATCTGATTAAAGATGAAAATCGTTTGAAACGTGCTCGCCATGCTGTGCTTGAAAACCAACGTACTCTCAAAGCCCAAGTAGCCCTTCAAGCAGGAGATTTGGAAACATTTGGTCGTTTGATGAATGCGTCACACGTTTCCCTAGAGCATGACTATGAAGTAACTGGTTTGGAATTGGATACTCTTGTTCACACAGCTTGGGATCAAGAAGGAGTTCTCGGTGCTCGGATGACAGGGGCAGGTTTTGGCGGATGTGCCATTGCCTTGGTGCAAAAAGACACTGTTGATGCCTTTAAGGAAGCTGTTGGCAAACACTACGAGGAAGTAGTTGGCTACGCTCCAAGCTTCTATATCGCTGAAGTTGCAGGTGGCACTCGCGTTCTAGACTAGGAGAGAAGAATATGGAAGCTGTAATATTTGATTTAGATGGCTTATTAGCTGATACTGAAATCATTTCTCTAAAAGTTTATCAAGAATTGCTTGAGGATTTTGGAATTCCTTTCACAGAAGAAACATATTCTAGAGAATACAGTGGACATAGGGAAGAGGAGAATGTTCAACGATTTTTGGACACCTATGATTTACCTTGGAACTTTGACCAAACCTTGGGAAAAATTTATGAACTGGAAGCTCGAATATTAGCTAAAGGTGTAAATTTAAAAAAAGGTGCTAAAAATTTGCTTGCTTTTTTGCAAAGAGAAGGAATTCCAATCGCTTTAGCAACTTCAAGTGTTGAATCTAGAGCTAGAATGATTTTGGATAGTAATGGTATACTGTCCCTATTTGACCATCTAGTTTTTGCAAAAGATGTAAAGCGAAGCAAACCTTACCCTGATATATTTTTAAAGGCCTGTAGTGATTTGAATGTTTTACCAGAGAATTGCTTAGTATTAGAGGATAGTGAAGCAGGGATTGAAGCAGCCTATAGAGCTGGGATACCAGTTATTTGTATTCCAGACTTAAAAATACCAGCACAATCTTTCTTAAATAAAACAGAACAAGTTTTTCAGGATTTAGATGCTGTCAGAGACTATTTAGAAAGTAGGAAGGAGAATCAATGAGTCAGGGAATTCTAGATGCATTTATCACAGAAGTCATTGCTGAAAGTTCATTTGAGGAAATGGATCGAATCTACCTAACCAATCGTGTCTTGGCACGAGTGGGGGAAGGTGTTTTGGAAGTTGAGACGAATCTGGATAAATTGATTGACCTCAAAGACCAGCTTGTCGAGGAGGCGGTTCGATTAGAGACGATTGAGGACAGTCAGACTGCGCGTGAAATCCTTGGTGCTGAACTGATGGATTTGGTGACGCCTTGTCCGAGTCAGGTTAATCGTGACTTCTGGGGAACTTACGCCCAATCTCCTGAGCAGGCGATAGCGGATTTTTACCAACTCAGCCAGAAAAATGACTATATCAAGCTCAAGGCCATTGCTAAAAATATTGCTTATCGTGTTCCATCTGATTACGGAGAACTTGAGATTACCATTAACCTCTCTAAACCTGAAAAGGATCCAAAAGAGATTGCGGCGGCCAAATTGGTGCAAGCTAGCAATTATCCTCAGTGTCAGCTTTGTCTAGAGAATGAAGGCTACCATGGTCGAGTTAACCATCCAGCTCGCAGTAATCACCGCATTATCCGTTTTGAAATGGCTGGTCAGGAGTGGGGCTTCCAGTATTCGCCCTATGCTTATTTTAATGAACACTGTATTTTCTTAGACGGCCAGCATCGTCCCATGGCCATTAGTCGTCAGAGTTTTGAGCGTCTGCTGGCTATTGTAGAGCAGTTTCCGGGCTATTTTGCGGGTTCAAATGCGGACTTACCAATTGTGGGGGGCTCTATTCTGACTCATGACCACTATCAGGGAGGCCGGCACGTATTTCCTATGGAATTGGCTCCCTTGCAAAAGACTTTCCGATTTGCAGGTTTTGAGCAGGTCAAGGCAGGGATTGTCAAGTGGCCTATGTCAGTGCTACGTTTGACCTCGGATTCTAAAGAGGATTTGATCAACTTGGCTGACAAGATTTTACAGGAATGGCGTCAGTATTCAGACCCTGAAGTGCAGATTTTAGCAGAGACAGACGGGACACCGCATCACACCATTACACCCATTGCTCGTAAACGTGACGGGCAGTTTGAGTTGGACTTGGTCTTGCGAGACAACCAGACATCGCCAGAGCATCCTGATGGTATCTATCATCCCCACAAGGATGTTCAACATATCAAGAAGGAAAATATAGGCTTGATTGAGGTCATGGGCTTGGCTATCTTGCCACCACGTCTGAAAGCGGAAGTGGAACAAGTCGCTAGCTATCTCGTTGGAGAAGGTGATACAGTTGCCTCTTATCATCAAGAATGGGCAGACAATCTCAAAGCTCAACATCCAGACCTAAAAGATAAAGAAAAAGCCCTTGAAATCGTCAAGGACTCTGTAGGTGCCATCTTTGCGCGTGTTTTGGAGGACGCAGGGGTTTACAAGCAGACGGAACAAGGACAGGCAGCCTTTATGCGCTTTGTAGAACAGGTCGGAATTTTGCCAGACTAGGAGCTTTCTCCTTGCACAGTCCTATAAAAAGTAGTATCATAGTGTCGTTTGAAATATCAGGAGGAAACGATGAAAGATTTTCATTTTGACGCTATATCTGCCTTTGAAAATTACGAAATTGAAAAAATGAGAGATGGTAACGTTGTGGTGACGACCAAAGTAGTGGACTCGTCGCTCAACTACTATGGCAATGCCCATGGTGGCTATCTCTTCACCCTTTGTGACCAGATTAGTGGTTTGGTGGTTATCTCGCTGGGGCTTGATGGGGTGACACTTCAATCCTCTATCAACTACCTCAAGGCAGGAAAACTTGACGACGTGTTGACCATTAAAGGAGAATGCGTCCATCAAGGTCGCACAACCTGTGTCGTGGATGTGGACATTACCAATCAAGAAGGCAGAAATGTCTGCAAAGCAACCTTCACCATGTTTGTCACAGGCCAAAGGTCAGAAGATAGACAGGTAAGGATATAAAGAGTAATTTAATAGAGTGAGGTGGATTTTGGAATTTATAAAATTTGCCTTACTCATTTTTTGATATTGATATGATTTAATTCTAAAATAGAAAATTTAGTAATGTGGTAGAAAATACAAGAGTTGTGTTTTAATTTCTATGGTATAATTAAAAGCATGAAGATAAAAGAAATAAAGGAAGTTACTTTACAACCGTTCACGAAATGGACAGGTGGTAAAAGACAATTATTGCCTGTTATTAGAGAATTAATGCCTAAAACCTATAACAGGTATTTCGAACCTTTTGTTGGAGGTGGAGCTTTATTTTTTGATTTAGCTCCTAAAGATGCAGTTATTAATGATTTTAACACTGAACTAATAAATTGCTATCAACAAATTAAGGACAATCCTCAAGAATTGATTGAAATTTTGAAAGTTCATCAGGAATATAATTCAAAAGAATATTATTTAGATTTACGTTCTGCAGATCGTGACGAAAGAATAGATATGATGTCCGAAGTACAAAGAGCTGCACGTATTCTCTATATGTTGCGAGTGGACTTTAATGGTTTATATCGTGTGAATTCTAAGAATCAGTTTAATGTACCTTATGGTCGTTATAAAAATCCTAAAATTGTTGATGAGAATTTGGTATCTGCTATTTCAACTTATCTGAATAATAATCAAATAGAAATTAAAAAAGGAGATTTTGAAAAGGCTGTTTTGGATGTTCAACCAGGGGACTTTGTATATTTTGATCCCCCGTATATTCCATTGTCAGATACAAGTGCCTTTACTTCCTACACTCATGAGGGGTTTTCTTATGATGATCAAGTAAGATTAAGAGATACCTTTAAGAAATTGAGTGATACAGGGGCTTATGTTATGTTATCAAACTCCTCTAGTTTTTTGGTAGAGGAGTTGTATCGAGATTTTAATATCCATTATGTTGAAGCTACCCGAACTAATGGAGCAAAATCTTCGAGTCGAGGAAAAATTTCTGAAATTATAGTCACAAATTATGAAAAATAACGAATATAAGTATGGAGGTGTTTTAATGACAAAACCATACTATAATAAAGATAAAATGATCCTTGTTCATGCAGATACGTTTAAGTTATTATCGAAAATGAAACCAGAAAGCATGGACATGATCTTTGCTGATCCTCCATATTTTTTGAGCAATGGTGGTATATCAAATTCTGGGGGACAGGTTGTATCTGTAGATAAAGGTGATTGGGATAAGATTTCTTCCTTTGAGGAAAAGCACGAATTCAATCGTAAATGGATTCGTTTAGCAAAAGAAGTTTTGAAGCCTAATGGGACTATTTGGATTTCGGGGAGTTTACATAATATTTACTCAGTTGGAATGGCATTAGAGCAAGAAGGTTTTAAAATTCTAAATAACATTACTTGGCAGAAAACAAACCCTGCACCTAATTTATCCTGTCGTTATTTCACTCATTCTACTGAAACTATTTTATGGGCAAGAAAAAATGATAAAAAAGTTCGTCATTATTACAATTACGATTTGATGAAAGAGCTAAATGATGGTAAGCAAATGAAAGATGTTTGGACAGGTGCTTTGACGAAAAAAGCTGAGAAATGGGCTGGCAAGCATCCAACACAAAAACCAGAATATTTATTGGAACGTATAATTTTGGCCTCTACTAAAGAGGGTGACTATATTCTAGATCCATTTGTTGGTAGTGGCACTACGGGTGTTGTTGCGAAGCGATTAGGTAGAAGATTTATAGGTATCGATGCTGAAAAAGAATATTTAAAAATTGCAAAGAAGAGGTTGGAGGGATAGAGAAGTGTTAGAATTAGGTGAGTATGCAACTTATAAAGAATTTGGCCTTGAACTTATTAACTGTTTAGAACATTCTGGTTTTTCCGAGTCAATTAAAGAGGGAGAAGAAGCTAAATCTAGAATCCTTATAACACCTCAAGATATAACGTTGATATTTTATGGATATAAGGCAACAAACGAGGAGACTAAAAAAAGATTAAAGAGAAATTCTTACGATTGTTTAGTGAGATATAAGGAAGAAGATGTAAGCTTTATAACAATCTGTAAGGAAATAATAGAAAAATGTCATATTGAAAAATTTCCTGTAAAATTAATAAAGAATATAGTATATATTGTCTTGAGGTCAATCTCACAAAGGCCATTAACAACAATAGAATCTACAATTTCAGATTATTTATTAATTGAAAACCAACTAATTAGAATTAATAATCCATTATATAATGACAGATATCTATCATCAGAAGAAATTGATAATGGTATTAAAGAGTTAAGAAGTGTATTAGCTTCATTGAATGATGTTGGAAAATTTTCCTTGCAAGAAATTATAAATATAATAAGTTATATTGCAATTATTGAGGAATTTAATTATCCGAAACTTGAGGGTAATACTAAATATAGAGGACGTTCAGATTGTTTTGGTAGATATATTGAGGTTTTATTTGGTGATATAGATGAACTTAGTAGACATATTTCTGAACAATCTTTTTCTGTAGGTGCGCATTTTATTCACGATCAAAGATACCAAGATTATTATTTAACTAAATATATAGAGATGGATAGACTTGAGTTGAACAATCAAGGTGAATATTTTTAAGAAAGGAATCTTATGAATCTATTAAATTATCATAAATTATCGTCAGAAGAGCGCTTGGGAAAATTTCTTTCTACGCTTTCAATTACCAACAGAACGCCAGAGTATTATGTGAATTGGAATAAAGTTAATCGTGAGACCAAGAAGTATGAACTAGAGTTGAATACATTAAACTACTTAATTGGTAAAGATGATATCTATTCAGAAGCATTACACTTATTCACTAAACAACCCAGTTTGTTAAAAGCAATTCCTAGTCTGATTGCAAGTCGAGATAAAGTTTTGGATGTTTTAACAATAGATGAAAACGATAATATGTCTTTTGAACAATTGGATTTCAAAACGATAGACACTAGTAGAATAGATGATTACATGAAATTTATTGAGCAATCTGGTTTACTAAATTTTTTACAACAACATGCTAATCGTTCATTAGTTGATTATGTTTATGGAGTAGAGACTGGATTAGACAGCAATGCACGAAAAAACCGAAGTGGAACAACCATGGAGGGGATTTTAGAGAGACATGTAGCAAAAATTTCTCAGGAACAAAAATTGGAATGGAAATCTCAAGCTACAGCCCAATTTATTAAGGATAAGTGGGGGATTAAAGTACCTGTTGATAAGTCTGAGAGAAGATTTGATGTTGCAATTTATTCCCGAGAAAAACATAAGGTTTGGCTGATTGAAACGAATTACTATGGCGGAGGAGGAAGTAAATTAAAAGCGGTTGCTGGAGAGTTTACTGAACTTAGTCAATTTGTTATTACCTCAGATGACGATGTTGAATTTGTTTGGGTTACTGATGGTCAAGGATGGAAAACAGCGCACTTACCACTAGCTGAAGCATTTAGTCATATTACTAATGTGTTTAATTTAGAGATGTTAAGAGAAGGATTTTTAGCTGATTTATTTTTACAATAATTGTTCATTAGCTATAAACAAAAAAGAGGCTCGCACCTCTTTTTCTTATTTCTTTTTATGATTTAATACTGCATTGAGGACAATGGCGAGTAGGCTGGCTACAACGATTCCGTTTGAGAAGAACATTTGGAAGGCTGTCGGCATGCTGACAAAGAGATTACTGTTGTTGAGTCCGACACCTGCAGCTATGGATACTGCTGCGATAAGAAAGTTATGTTCATTGTTAGCAAAGTCAACACGAGCGAGGATTTGCATCCCTTGAATAGATACAAAACCAAACATCACCAGCATAGCACCACCGAGGACAGGGCTCGGAATGATTTGGGCAAGGGCGCCAAACTTAGGAAGGAGTCCAAGGAGAACCAGGAAACCAGCTGCGTAGTAGATTGGCAGGCGAGTCTTGATACCTGACAATTTAACCAAACCAACGTTTTGTGAAAATCCTGTGTAAGGGAAGGTGTTAAAGATTCCTCCGAGAAGTACGGCCAAACCTTCTGCGCGGTAACCGTTGCGCAGGCGCGTGCTGTCGATTGGATCTTTTGTGATATCAGACAAGGCTAGATAAACACCAGTAGACTCAACCATAGACACTGTTGCGATGATACACATCATGACAATAGATGAGATTTCAAAGGTTGGCATCCCAAAGTAGAGTGGAGTTGGGACATGGACGAGCGGTGCTGCCGCAACAGGAGAGAAATCAACCAAGCCCATGCTAGCAGCAATGGCAGTTCCAACAACCAGACCAATCAAAATAGAGATAGATTTGATAAATCCTTTGGTAAAGATGTTAATCAAGAGGATAATCAAAACAGTGATAGCTGCAAGCAAGAGACTTTGACCAGTTGGCTCTGGAACGTTATTTCCCATATTTCCAATAGCGACAGGAATCAAGGTTAAACCAATCGTGGTAATAACAGATCCTGTTACGATAGATGGGAAGAGATTGGCAACTTTTGAGAAGATGCCTGAAACAAGAACCACGTAAATCCCTGATGCGATAAGGGCACCAAACATAGCACCACTACCATGGCTTTGTCCAATCATAATCAAGGGGGCTACCGACTGAAAGGCAACTCCAAGAACGACTGGGAGTCCAATCCCAAAGTATTTGTTGAGTTGAAGTTGGAGGAAGGTTGCCACCCCACACATGAAGATATCTGTAGAAATCAGGTAGGTTAACTGCTCAGCCGAATAGCCAAGGGCTGTCGCAATCATGATGGGAACCAGGATGGATCCTGAGTACATGGCTAGTAAGTGCTGCAAGCCAAGAACGGCTGCTTGCGAGTGTTTTTCTTGAGTTTGCATTAGAGATCTGCCTCCTTAAAAATAACTTGACCATTTTCAAAACGATCCAAACGAGCGAGTGATAGAACAGGGTAGCCTGCTTTTTCAAGCAAATCACGGCCATCTTGGAAGGATTTTTCAATCACAATACCGATAGCTTCGACTGTGGCACCAGCTTGTTCGATGATTTGAATCAAGCCTTTAGCAGCTTGGCCGTTAGCAAGGAAATCGTCGATAATCAAGACCTTGTCCTCTGGTGAGAGGAATTTTCCAGCGATAGAAACGGTGCTGGTCACTTGCTTGGTAAAGGAGTAAACTTGGGCAGTTAAGATACCTTCGTTCATAGTGATGTTCTTAGCTTTTTTGGCGAAAATCATGGGAACGTTTAAGGCTTCGGCTATAAAAACGGCTGGGGCAATACCCGACGCTTCAATGGTTACAACCTTGGTAATGCCAGCAGTAGTAAATTTTTCTGCAAAGACCTTACCGATTTCTCGCATCAAGCTAAAGTCAACTTGGTGGGTTAAAAAGGAATCCACCTTTAGGATGTTATCACCCAAGATATGCCCATCCTTGAGGATGCGCTCTTCTAATAATTTCATAAGACCTCCTAAAGTCTAAAAGCCAATCCATTTGCTTGTTTAGAGTTTCTAGTAAGAAATAGAAAAAGGACCTACTTAATCTCTAAGTAAGTCCCCAAAATAGGCATGGCAAAAACGACCATACCTCACTTCTGACTTACTTATTGTTAGGTGTTCCGGCACCTTGTAGAAACGTCGTGCCAATTCACGACATAAACAAGTAAAATGATATTCAATTTCAAATAGGCTTGAGCCAATGTTTTTATTTTACACTAAATAGCTTTAGAAATCAAATGTTTTGTTAGTGTTTTGGTTTGAAAAACGAACAAATATAATAAAAATGGGTAAAAATTAACTTATTGGCTAACATTTAGAAGGTTTTTCCATCATAAAAGGCATATTATCAAGATTTTTCAAGACTTGACAATATGCCTTTTTCTAACTTTAAAGACTTTTTCCAATCTTTATTGTTCTACTCGCTAAATCTTAAAAAATAACCATCTGGATCCAAAATCGCAAATTCATGGGGATATATAAAGCTATTTCCTACTCGAAATTCTCTTTTTGTCAGGGGACGATGGATAGGATAGTCAGCTTCCAGCATTTTTTGGTGGAGCTGAGGAACATCTGCAATGCCAAAGGAAATATTGACACCGCGCCCGAAAGGATAGGTCAGTTGGGCTAATTCTTCTGCGCTGCCTTCTTCTAACATGAGCTGGCAGTCTTCAAGAGAGAGAAAGAGAAATTTCTCCTCGGGGCGCTCGTATTCGACAGAGAATCCCAACAAGTCGCAGTAGAAGTGGCGTGATTTTTCGATGTCAGATACTACAAATTCAGGAATGATAGCTTGATAGTCCATTAGCTTTCTCCTTAGAGCTCAATCTCCATGACAATGGGTGTGTGGTCTTGGCGCGCACCTGAGTCAATCATATCAGACTTGGTCACCTTGTCAGCCACGCGGTTGCTTGTCAGCCAGTAGTCGATTCTCCAGCCTGTATTGTTGATTTTAGAAGTCTTGCTGCGTTGTGCCCACCAAGTGTAGCGTTCTGGAACATCGCCGTGAATGTGGCGGAAGGTATCCGTAAATCCAGTTGCCAAGAGGTTGGTAAATCCAGCACGTTCCTCGTCGGTAAATCCAGGTGAACGGCGGTTGCTAGCAGGATTTGCAAGGTCGATTTCATTGTGGGCTACGTTGTAGTCACCGGTCGCAAGGACTGGTTTTTCTTTGTCTAGTTCAGCCAAATACTCCGCATATTTGACATCCCAGACTTGACGTTCTTCCAAGCGTTTGAGACCGTCGCCAGCGTTTGGAGTGTAAACTTGGGTTACGAAAAATTCATCAAATTCTAGAGTGATGATACGGCCTTCCAAGTCCATGGTAGAAGGGGCACCGATTTCTGGGAAGCTGATAGTAGGCGTAAGTTCTTTCTTATAGAGGAACATGGTTCCAGCATAGCCTTTACGGGCAGGTTCTTGGGAAGAGCGCCACGTGTTTTCGTAACCTGGGAAGAGTTCCTCTAAAATTTCCAAGTGTTTCTTTGTAGGACCCTTGGCAGAAAGCTTGGTTTCTTGGATAGCGATGATATCAGCATTTTCAGCGACCAAGGTTTGTAGGACTTCTTGGGACAATTTGGCACGAGCTGAGTCACTAGTTAGGGCAGCGTTTAGGGAATCAATATTCCATGAGATGAGTTTCATAGTATGTACCTTTTCTAGATGTATTTCTTATATTTTATCAAAAAAAAGTAAAGCCAGCGAGTTTCTAGTTTGGAAACTTATTCTTTATATTCTATCCTTAGAAAACAAAAAACTCTTGAAACTATTTTGAAAAAAATCTAAATAGTTATTGTATTTAGAATGGAAAGGTGTATAATGTTATTTAGAAAAACATCTAAATAGAAAGCGAAGTGTACAAATATGTCAAATAAGAGAACAATCTTTCTTTTTGTAGTCTTGTCTTATGGCCTTGCTTGGATAGTATGGTTGACACTATGGCTAAATGGTGTTGGTCTAAATTCTCCATGGAGTCAGCTTGCTAGTATTGTAGCCATGTGGATGCCTGCGCTTGCAGTCTTTCTCTTAGGGAAAATCACGAATCAACCTAGTGGAATCAAATCTAAATTAGTCGTGAATCTCAAGAGGAACTGGCGCTTTTACTTACTAGCTATCTGGTTACCAGCAGTTATAAGTTTTTTAGGAGCAGGACTTTATTTTCTTGTCTTTCCTAGCAATTTCAGCCTTGGTTTTGAATCTATTCAAGCTATTTTACAAGAAAAAGGAGTCCTTCAATCACCGATTCCCTTATCTTTCTTGGCCTTGATTCAAATCCTAGCTAGTTTGACCTATGCTCCTTTTCTTAATAGTTTCTTTGCATTAGGGGAGGAAATTGGTTGGCGGGGCTATCTTTACCCAGTGCTAAGAGGACGCTTTTCACTAGTCCAGACTCATGTCTTACTTGCTCTTATTTGGAGTCTATGGCATTTACCAATCAATTTGCAAGGATATAATTATGGCCTTACTTATTTTGCTTATCCCGTTTTGGGAGTTGTTGCGATGTTTCTATTTTGCTTTAGCGTAGGAATATTGTTGAGCTGGTTGTTGGAAAAGACAGGTTCTATCTGGGCTTCTGCTCTATTTCATGGGGTAATCAATGCAACTGCAGGTATTGGGTTACTCTTTCAATTACCAGGAGAAAAAGTTTCAAGCCTCTTGATTTTAGGCCCATCACCGACAGGAATGCTATCAGTTCTACCTTGCTTAGTCCTAGCCCTACTAATATTACAAAGGGAAAGGAGGCATTATGAGTTTTGCAAATAGCTTTAAAGCCTTATCTCATCCAGTTAGGAGAGAGATTTTAAATTTACTCAAAGCAGGTAGATTATCTGCAGGAGAAATTGCCAGTCAATTCGAGTTGACTAATGCAACTATTTCACACCATCTCACGATTTTGAAAGCAGCGGATTTGATTCATGAAATGAAAGAAAAAAACTTTATTTATTATGAGTTAAATACATCGGTTTTAGAGGATATAATGGTTTGGTTAGCAGATCTGAAAGGAGATCATTTTGATGAAGATAAAAATCAATAAGAAATTGCTATTATTTACGAGCATTCTCATCCTACTACCTTCTCTTGTAGGTTGTGTTTTCTGGAATCAATTACCAGAGGAGACACCCACTCATTTTAATCTACTGGGTCAAGCAGATGGCTACAATCATAAAGTGTTTGCTATCTTTGGCTTACCGACTCTTATGCTTTTGATGCATTGGTTGCTTCTATTTATAATGATTAAGGATCCTAAATCTAGCAATATCAGTTCAAAAATACAACTTTTGATTTACTGGATTATTCCTTTTGTATCTTGTCTATCAATGATTTCTATCTACGGAGAATCTTTGGGTTATTCCATGATGAGTGGGCTACTAGCTCAGATTTTTATGGGAGTCGTGATGATCGTAATTGGAAATTATCTACCAAAAACACACCGAAATTATATAATCGGTATTCGACTACCGTGGACCTTGGAGAATGATGAAAACTGGAGAAAAACGCATCGCCTAGCTGGAAAAATTTGGGTATTAGGAGGATTGTTATTGTTTCTAAATTCCTTTGTGCAACTGTATGTTTACTGGGTATTCTTCTTGACACTTTTCTTTGTAGTGATAATTCCTAGTGTCTATTCTTATCAATTATCAAAATCAGAATCTTGAAATAGCTACTGGAGTCATTAGTTAGAGAAGTTGGTCTGATAAGTCTATTTCCCCAACGTATGGCTTGAAAAATCACTCTCTTTCGTTTATAATTAAGAATGATTTTATGAAAGGGAGTGAAAATAAATGAAATTTTACTCATATGACTATGTACTTAGCCAAATCAGTCAGCAAAATGGAATGATGATTGGCTTTGGGATTGTGCTCCTAGCTATCACAGGATTTTTTGCTTTTAAAGCCTATCGAGATAAAAAGGGGACTAAGTTTCGGGAATTGGTCATGATTTTGGCCTTGACCTTGGTGGCCATGCTTTTGGTGACAATCTCAAAATACCAGACCAATCAAGCCTCTAACAACCAATTTCAAACTTCCCTTCATTTCATAGAGGTTGTTTCCAAAGACTTGGGAGTGGATAAATCAGAAGTTTATGTCAATACTTCTGCAGCCACTGATGGAGCACTTATCAAGGTAGGTTCAAATTTCTATCGTGCCATGAACGGGAGCCAACCAGACAAGTATCTTTTAGAGAAATTAGAATTGAATCAAACAGACGCTATTGAATTGGTGGAGGTAAACAAATGACACTCAATTATATGGAAATTTTAATCAAACTGGCCTTGGGTCTTTTCTCTCTTGTTTTTGTTATTAATGTGACAGGAAAGGGGAATCTAGCACCTAACTCTGCTACAGACCAAATTCAGAACTATGTTCTTGGTGGTATCATCGGTGGGGTGATTTACAATAGTTCAATCAGCATTCTGCAGTACGCAGTGATTTTGATGATGTGGACGATTTTGGTCTTGACCCTCAAGTGGCTCAATAACAATGTTCGTTTTGTCAAACGCTTGATTGATGGAAAACCAACTCTCCTTATCAAAAATGGGCAGATTGACCCAGAAGCCTGTCGTTCAGTTGGTTTGTCTGCAGCAGAAGTTGCTCTCAAACTTCGTAGCCAAGGGATTTTCCAGATGAAACAGGTCAAATGCGCTGTGCAGGAGCAAAATGGCCAACTCATCGTGGTCCAAATAGGAGATGAAAATCCTAAGTATCCAGTTGTGACTGACGGTGTGATCCAAGTCGATGTTTTGGAGTCGATTGGTCGTAACGAAGAATGGCTGCTTGATAACCTCAGCAAGCAAGGGCATGACAATGTAGCCAATATCTTTATCGCTGAGTATGACAAGGGTGCGGTCACAGTCGTAACCTATGAATAAGAAAAACCTGGGGTCTTGGCCTCAGGTTTCTATTTGCAATCAGAAAGGGATTTTATGTCCATTATTCAAAAACTTTGGTGGTTTTTCAAGTTAGAAAAACGCCGTTATCTAGTCGGAATCGTGGCCCTGATCTTGGTTTCCGTACTCAATCTCATTCCACCTATGGTTATGGGGCGGGTTATTGATGCTATTACATCGGGGCAATTAACCCAGCAGGACCTCCTTCTTGACCTATTTTACTTGCTTCTTGCAGCCTTTGGGATGTACTATCTGCGCTATGTTTGGCGTATGTATATCCTTGGGACTTCTTATCGTCTGGGACAGATTATGCGGTCTCGCTTGTTTGAGCATTTCACAAAAATGCCTCCAGCCTTTTATCAGACCTATCGTACAGGGGACCTGATGGCACACGCTACAAATGATATCAATGCCTTGACGCGTCTCGCAGGGGGTGGTGTTATGTCTGCGGTGGATGCCTCGATCACGGCTTTGGTGACTTTGCTGACCATGCTTTTTAGTATTTCATGGCAAATGACCCTAGTTGCCATTTTACCCTTACCTTTCATGGCTTATGCGACCAGTCGTTTAGGTAGAAAGACACATAAGGCCTTTGGTGAATCGCAGGCTGCCTTTTCTGAACTCAATAACAAGGTACAGGAGTCTGTATCAGGTATTAAAGTGACCAAGTCTTTCGGTTATCAGGCGGACGAGTTGAAGTCCTTTCAGGCAGTCAATGAATTGACCTTCCAAAAGAACCTCCAAACCATGAAATACGATAGTCTCTTTGACCCTATGGTTCTCTTATTTGTTGGTTCCTCTTATGTTTTAACGCTTTTGGTAGGCTCCTTGATGGTTCAGAAAGGGCAAATCACGGTTGGGAATCTAGTTACCTTTATCAGCTACTTGGATATGCTGGTTTGGCCTCTTATGGCCATCGGCTTCCTCTTTAATATTACCCAGCGAGGGAAGGTTTCTTATCAGCGGATTGAGGAACTTTTGTCTCAGGAATCACCTGTACATGACCCCGAGTTTCCTTTAGATGGCATTGAAAACGGGCGCTTAGAGTATGCCATTGATAGCTTTGCTTTTGAAAATGAAGAAACTCTGACTGCTATTCAATTTAGTTTGGAAAAAGGTCAAACGCTGGGCTTGGTTGGGCAGACAGGTTCTGGTAAAACGTCCTTGATCAAACTCCTCTTGCGTGAATACGATGTGGATAAAGGAGCCATTTATCTGAATGGCCACGATATTCGTGACTATCGTCTGACAGATCTTCGCAGTCTTATGGGCTATGTCCCTCAGGACCAGTTCCTCTTTGCGACTTCGATTTTAGATAATATCCGCTTTGGCAATCCTAACTTGCCCCTTTCAGCGGTTGAGGAAGCGACTAAGCTAGCTCAAGTTTATCAAGACATTGTAGACATGCCTCAAGGATTTGATACACTGATTGGTGAAAAGGGAGTCAGTCTTTCTGGTGGTCAAAAGCAGCGTCTGGCCATGAGTCGGGCTATGATTTTAGACCCTGATATCTTGATTTTGGATGATTCTTTGTCGGCCGTGGATGCCAAGACGGAGTATGCGATTATTGACAACCTCAAGGAGACGCGAAAGGACAAGACAACCATTATTACGGCTCATCGCCTGAGTGCAGTTGTCCATGCAGATTTGATTTTAGTCCTGCAAAATGGTCAAATCATCGAACGAGGCAGGCACGAAGACTTGCTAGCTTTGGATGGCTGGTATGCCCAAACCTACCAGTCTCAGCAACTGGAAATGAAAGGAGAAGAAGATGCAGAATAAACAAGAACAATGGGCTGTATTGAAGCGCTTGATGTCCTATCTCAAGCCCTATGGACTCCTGACTTTTTTGGCACTCAGTTTTCTCCTAGCGACTACGGTCATTAAAAGTGTCATTCCCCTTGTGGCTTCCCACTTTATCGACCAGTATCTGAGTAATCTCAACCAACTCGCTGTGACCGTTTTGCTGGTCTACTATGGTCTTTATATCCTACAAACTCTGGTTCAATATGTCGGTAATCTTCTCTTTGTGCGGGTATCCTACAGAATTGTTAGAGATATTCGTCGCGATGCCTTTGCCAATATGGAGAAGCTGGGCATGTCTTACTTTGACAAGACGCCAGCAGGTTCTATCGTCTCTCGTTTAACAAATGACACCGAGACTATCAGTGATATGTTTTCGGGGATTTTATCTAGCTTTATCTCAGCAGTTTTCATTTTTCTGACAACTCTTTATACCATGTTGGTGCTGGATTTTCGTTTGACAGCTTTAGTCCTGCTCTTTCTACCCTTGATTTTTCTTTTGGTCAATCTCTATCGGAAAAAGTCAGTGAAAATCATCGAGAAAACCAGAAGTCTCTTATCAGATATCAATAGCAAACTGGCTGAAAACATCGAGGGAATCAGGATTATCCAGGCCTTTAACCAAGAGAAGCGCCTGCAGGCAGAATTTGATGAGATCAACCAAGAACACTTGGTCTACGCCAACCGTTCTGTAGCCTTGGATGCCCTATTTTTGCGGCCTGCTATGAGTTTGCTGAAACTCCTAGGATACGCTGTCTTGATGGCCTATTTTGGCTACCGTGGCCTTTCTATCGGGATAACGGTAGGAACCATGTATGCCTTTATCCAGTACATCAACCGTCTCTTTGATCCCTTGATTGAGGTGACGCAAAATTTTTCAACCCTTCAAACGTCTATGGTGTCTGCAGGGCGTGTCTTTGCCTTGATTGACGAGAAGACCTATGAGCCTCTTCAAAAAGATGGGCAAGCCAGAGTCCAAGAGGGCAATATCCGTTTTGAACATGTGTGTTTCTCGTATGACGGTAAACATCAGATTCTGGATGATATTTCTTTCTCTGTTAACAAGGGTGAAACCATTGCCTTTGTAGGTCATACAGGTTCAGGGAAATCTTCCATTATCAATGTCCTCATGCGCTTTTATGAATTTCAGTCAGGGCGTGTCCTCTTGGATGGGGTGGATATCAGGAACTACAGTCAGGAAGAGCTGAGAAAGAACGTCGGTCTGGTTTTGCAAGATCCCTTCCTCTATCATGGAACTATCAAGTCCAATATCGCCATGTACCAAGAAATCAGTGATGAGCAGGTAAAGGACGCAGCTAGCTTCGTGGATGCAGATTCCTTTATTCAAGAACTTCCTCAGGGATATGATGCCCCTGTTTCTGAGCGTGGCTCCAGTTTTTCAACAGGTCAGCGTCAGCTTCTTGCCTTTGCCAGAACAGTCGCCAGTCAGCCTAAAATTCTGATTTTGGATGAAGCGACAGCCAATATTGACTCTGAAACAGAAAGTTTGGTTCAAGCTTCTCTGGCTAAGATGAGACAGGGACGGACAACCATTGCCATTGCCCACCGCCTTTCGACCATCCAAGACGCCAACTGTATCTATGTTTTGGACAAGGGGCGAATTATTGAGAGTGGAACCCACGATGAACTCTTGGCTCTGGGAGGAACCTATTACAAGATGTATAGCTTGCAGGCCGGGACCATGTCTTAATATTCTTTGAAGATCTATTCAAGTCAGGTCAGTTTTATCTGCAATCTCAAAGCTGTACATTGATCAGCCTGCGGCTAGCTCTTTGATTTTCATTGAGTGTAAGAAGGAAATCCTTCAAATTACAGATTTCTTTCACCGCCTTTTCCATTTTGTGGTATAATGAAAAATGTTGACAAATAGTATAATAAAAACAAAGGAGAAACAGCATGCTGAAATGGGAAGACTTGCCCGTGGAAATGAAATCAAGCGAGGTTGAGTCTTACTACCAGCTTGTCTCTAAAAGGAAGGGTTCGCTGATTTTCAAGCGTTTCTTGGATTGGGTTCTAGCCGTGGTCTTACTGGTTCTGGCCTCTCCCATCTTTCTCATCTTGAGCATTTGGATCAAGTTGGATAGCAAGGGGCCAGTGATTTACAAGCAAGAGCGCGTGACCCAGTACAACCGTCGGTTCAAGATTTGGAAGTTCCGTACCATGGTGACGGATGCAGATAAAAAAGGTAGTCTGGTGACTTCTGCTAACGATAGCCGCATTACCAAGGTTGGCAATTTTATCCGCCGTGTGCGTTTGGACGAACTGCCTCAGTTGGTCAATGTCCTTAAAGGCGAAATGTCCTTTGTCGGTACACGACCTGAAGTGCCACGCTACACAGAGCAGTATAGCCCTGAAATGATGGCAACTTTGCTTTTACCAGCAGGGATCACCTCTCCAGCCAGCATCAACTACAAGGATGAGGACACTATCATCAGTCAAATGACGGAGAAAGGTTTGTCGGTTGACCAGGCCTATGTGGAGCATGTTCTTCCTGAAAAGATGCGCTATAACCTTGCCTATCTCCGAGAGTTTAGTTTCCTTGGAGACATCAAAATCATGTTTCAAACCGTGTTTGAAGTGCTAAAATAAAGTAGTCATGAGAAAATGAGTACAAATAAAAGGAGCAAATCAATGCCAAATTACAATATTCCATTTTCACCACCCGATATTACGGAAGCAGAAATTGCTGAAGTAGCGGATACCCTGCGTTCTGGTTGGATCACAACAGGTCCTAAGACAAAAGAACTGGAGCGTCGCTTGTCTCAATACACACAGACGCCTAAGACTGTCTGTCTTAACTCTGCAACTGCTGCTCTTGAGTTGATTTTGCGCGTTTTGGAAGTGGGACCTGGAGATGAAGTCATCGTTCCAGCCATGACCTATACAGCTTCATGTAGTGTTATCACGCACGTAGGAGCAACTCCTGTCATGGTGGATATCCAAGCAGATACTTTTGAGATGGACTATAACTTACTGGAGCAAGCTATCACTGAAAAGACTAAGGTGATTATTCCAGTAGAGCTTGCGGGGATTGTTTGCGACTATGACCGTTTGTTCCAAGTTGTGGAGAAGAAACGTGATCTCTTTACTGCTTCAAGCAAGTGGCAAAAGGTTTTTAACCGTATTGTGATTGTTTCTGATAGTGCCCACGCTTTGGGGTCTACTTATAAAGGGCAACCAGCTGGTTCTATCGCGGACTTTACTTCCTTCTCATTCCATGCAGTTAAGAACTTTACAACTGCTGAGGGAGGAAGTGCCACTTGGAAAGCCAATCCAGCGATTGATGACGAAGAAATGTACAAGGAATTCCAAATTCTTTCCCTTCACGGGCAAACTAAGGATGCCCTTGCTAAGATGCAACTGGGCTCATGGGAATATGATATCGTCACACCAGCCTACAAGTGCAATATGACCGATATCATGGCGTCACTTGGTTTGGTACAATTGGACCGTTACCCAAGTTTGCTAGAACGTCGTAAGGAGATCGTGAACCGCTATGATCGTGGTTTTGCAGGTTCTCGTATCCATCCATTGGCACACAAGACTGAAACTGTCGAATCTTCACGCCACCTCTACATCACCCATGTAGAAGGAGCGAGTTTAGAAGAACGCAATCTTATTATCCAAGAATTAGCTAAAGCAGGAATTGCAAGCAATGTCCACTACAAACCGCTTCCGCTTTTGACAGCCTATAAGAATCTTGGTTTTGATATGGCGAACTATCCTAAGGCTTATGCCTTCTTTGAAAATGAAATTACGCTCCCTCTTCACACTAAATTAAGCGATGAAGAAGTGGACTATATCATTGAGACTTTCAAAACAGTTTCTGAAAAAGTACTAGCTTCATCAAAAAAATTGTAAAAAAGTCTTGACAAAGAAAAAACAAAGTATTAAAATAAGTTCAATAAATCAGAAAAGTAACTATTTTTGATCTTCAGGGAGCCTGTGGTGATTGTGAACAGGTGATTGGAGGTAGTGAAAGTGGGCTGATTTTAAAGATGAATTTGAAACAATGAAAATTCGGTGCGCACACCTTACAGTGCAACTTGTTGTTAGACAAGGCAGAGATGTAAAGGGAAATAGTCCCTTTATAATTGAGGTGGCACCGCGTTACCAACGCCCTCACACGGAATTTAATTCTGTGTGTGGGCTTTTTTCATATCTTGAAATCAATACAAAATGAGGAAAAAATTATGACAACTAAAGGTTATTTTGGACAATTTGGTGGTAGTTTTGTACCAGAGCCTATTCAGGCTTTGTTGGATGAGTTGGAAGTGACATTTGACAAGTATAAGGATGATCCAGAATTTTTGGCAGAATTTCGCCATTATTTGAAGGACTATTCAGGTCGCGAAACACCGCTTTATTTTGCAGAAAGTTTGACAGACCACTTAGGTGGCGCTAAGATTTATCTCAAGCGCGAAGACCTTAACCACCTTGGTTCTCACAAACTCAACAACGTTTTAGGGCAAATTCTTCTGGCTAAACGTATGGGTAAAAAACGGGTTATCGCAGAGACAGGAGCTGGTCAGCACGGTGTTGCGACTGCAGCTGCTGCAGCTAAGTTTGGTATGGCTTGTGATGTCTACATGGGGGCAGAAGATGTGGAGCGTCAACGTCTCAATGTCTTCCGTATGGAGATGATGGGAGCAACTGTTCACGCAGTTGAAACGGGGACACGAACTCTTAAGGATGCTGTTGATGCAGCCTTTGGAGCATGGATGAATGACCTTGAAGCCTTCTACGTTCTGGGATCTGCTGTGGGGCCTCACCCTTATCCAACAATTGTCCATGAGTTCCAGAAAGTCATCAGTGAAGAATCTCGCCGTCAAATCTTAGAAAAAGAAGGTCGTTTACCAGACTACGTTATTGCCTGTGTAGGTGGTGGTTCCAATGCCATCGGTGCTTTTTCTCAGTATGTAGCTGATGAAGAAGTTAAATTGGTTGGGGTCGAAGCTGCTGGTCATGGACTTGACACAGATAAGCACGCAGCTACTATGACAAAAGGTAGTATCGGAATTGTCGACGGCATGAAGACTTATGCAGTCTTTAAGGAAGATGGAGAGCTAGCTCCAGTTTACTCTATCTCAGCTGGTTTGGACTATCCAGGTGTTGGCCCAGAACACGCCTACTTCAAAGATTCAGGTCGCGTGGAATATGTCGCTGCGACAGACGAAGAAGCTGTTCAGGCTCTCCTCCTCCTCAGCAAGACTGAAGGAATTATCCCAGCGATTGAAAGTTCGCACGCTATCGCAGAAGCAGTTAAACGTGCACCGAAACTAAGTAAAGACGACATTATCATCATCAATGTCTCTGGTCGTGGAGACAAGGACGTAGCTGCAATTGCGGACTACCTAGAAGCTAAAAAATAATAGATGGAAAAATTACAGTCCTTTCTCTCACAGAGAGCTTGTGGTTGCTGGAAACAAGCAGAGAAAGCTGTAAGGTTGGGTCCATCTGAAACGAGAGAAGAAAACATAATTCTCAAGGGAGTGCCCTTTATCGCACAGCCTGTTACAGGAGGTTTCTGAGACAGGAATGAGAGATAGGAGAAATCCTATAATTGAGGTGGCACCGCGAATTTCGTCCTCACGCAAGTTATTTTGCGTGGGGATTTTTATATGTTTATTATAGGTTCAGCTGTTTAGTTTTAAATTATTGTTCATTATTAAATAGATTGCTACAAAAAATTTGCTAGCGAAGTGAGCTTTTAAAAGATATTTCCCGCCATAGTGGTATCCTATAGAAGCAAATATGCTTCTATAGGACGGAATTTTTGAGACCTAAGGCTTAAAAATTAGGGATGAAATTTTGAAGAAAGTTGCTCCCGTCCGCACTATTTAAGGGAAATAGAAAAAGATAAAAAATTAAAAATAAGGAACTGAAAGGGAAATTACAATGAAACGAATCATTCATGGAGATGTCTTATCACCAATCTTAGCTTATATGCGCCTAAAGGGGCAACACAAGGTGATCTTAGAGAGTATTCCGAGAGACAAGGAAACAGCTCGTTTTTCTATCCTAGCCTATAATCCAGTTTTTGAGATTAAGTTTGAAAATGGAGTTCTTTATCAAAATGGGAAAGTGATTGATCAGGATCCCTTGGATTTCCTTTATCAAGTGACTCATAAGAGCCAGCACCACTCAGATCTACCTTTTGGTGGTGGGACAATTGGTTTTGTTGGTTACGATATGATTTCGCTTTATGAAGAAATTGGTCAAATTCCTGAAGATACAATTGGAATGCCAGACATGCATTTCTTCGTCTATGAAAGTTACATGATCTTTGACCACAAGAAGGAGAAAATCCATGTCATCGAGGATGCTCTTTATAGCGAGCGCAGTCAAGAAGACTTGGAAAAAGCTTTGAATCAAGTGCTTGAGGAATTACGCATTCCTGCTCCAAATGAATTTGAAGATTTGGATTTATCACCACTTGACTTCAAATCGCATATCGCTCCTCAGAAGTTTGAGGAAATGGTGGAAACAGCTCGTGACTTGATTCGTAATGGAGATATGTTCCAATGCGTGCTCAGTCAGCGTTTTTCAGCAGAAGTTACTGGAAATCCATTTGACTTCTACAGAAATCTCCGCGTGACTAATCCTTCTAATTACCTTTATTTCTATGATTTTGGGGATTATCAAATCATCGGTGCCAGTCCAGAAAGTTTAGTTTCAGTTAAAAATGGCATCGTGACAACCAATCCGATTGCCGGTACGCGACCAAGAGGAGCTACGGATGAAGAAGACAAGGCTTTGGCGACAGACCTCCTGTCTGATGAGAAGGAAACAGCAGAACATCGGATGTTGGTAGACTTGGGGCGTAATGATATTGGCCGCATCTCTGAAACGGCCAGTGTCCAAGTCACTAAGTATATGGAAGTGGAGCTTTTCCGTTATGTCATGCATTTGACCAGTGTGGTCAAGGGGCGTTTGCTTCCAGAATTCACTGCCATGGATGCCTTGAAAGCAACACTTCCTGCTGGAACAGTTTCAGGAGCACCAAAAATTCGCGCGATGAGACGCATCTATGAACTGGAAACGGAAAAACGGGGCGTATACGCAGGAGCAATCGGCTACTTGTCTGCGACGGGTGATATGGATTTGGCCATCGCTATCCGAACGATGATTCTTAAAAATCAAAGAGCCTATGTGCAGGCTGGGGCAGGGATTGTCTACGACTCTATCGCCCAAAACGAATACCAAGAAACCATTAACAAAGCAAAATCTATGACTAGAATTGGAGAACTAAGACCATGATTTTATTGATTGACAACTATGATTCTTTTACCTATAACTTGGCCCAATACATTGGGAATTTTGCGGAGGTGCAGGTCTTGAGAAATGATGATCCCAAGCTGTATGAAGAAGCTGAAAAAGCAGATGGTCTGGTCTTTTCTCCTGGTCCTGGTTGGCCAGTTGATGCCGGAAAGATGGAAGACATGATTCGTGATTTTGCAGGTAAGAAGCCGATTTTAGGGATTTGTTTGGGCCACCAAGCCATTGCAGAAGTCTTTGGTGGTAAGTTAGGTTTGGCTCCAAAAGTCATGCATGGGAAACAGAGCAATATCAGCTTTGAAGCGCCATCTGTTTTGTATCAAGGTATCGAGGATGGCCGTGCGGTCATGCGTTACCACAGTATTTTGATTGAGGAAATGCCAGAAGACTTTGAGGTGACAGCTCGTTCGACTGATGACCAAGCCATCATGGGGATTCAACACAAAACCCTACCAATTTATGGCTTCCAGTACCATCCAGAGAGCATTGGAACGCCAGATGGCTTGTCTTCTATTCGGAATTTTATCGAGAAGGTTGTAAAGTGAGGAAACTAGGATGAAAGAGATTATTGAAAAACTAGCAAAATTTGAAAATTTATCAGGTGTGGAAATGACGGATGTCATTGAGCGTATCGTAACTGGCCGTGTAACGGAGGCGCAGATTGCTTCTCTCCTCTTGGCCCTTAAGATGAAGGGGGAAACACCTGAAGAACGCACAGCCATTGCCCAAGTCATGAGAGGACATGCCCAACATATTCCAACTGAAATCCATGACGCTATGGACAACTGTGGTACAGGTGGGGACAAGTCTTTCAGTTTTAATATTTCCACAACTGCAGCCTTTGTCTTGGCTGGTGGCGGTGTTCACATGGCCAAGCACGGTAACCGTTCGATTTCTTCTAAATCGGGTTCTGCAGATGTCCTCGAAGCCTTGGGCATCAACCTAGACCTCAAACCAGCTGAACTAGGTAAGGTCTTTGATAAAACTGGCATCGTCTTTCTATTTGCCAAAAATATGCACCCAGCTATGAAATACATCATGCCAGCTCGTTTGGAGTTGGGAATTCCAACGATTATGAACTTGACTGGTCCCCTGATTCACCCAATGGCTTTGGAAACACAGCTTCTTGGTATTAGTCGTCCAGAACTGCTAGAAAGTACAGCTCAGGTATTGAAAAATATGGGTCGCAAACGTGCCATTGTGGTTGCTGGGCCAGAAGGATTGGATGAAGCTGGTTTGAATGGAACAACCAAGATTGCACTTCTTGCAAATGGCGAAATCACCTTATCAAGCTTTAGTCCAGAGGATTTGGGGATGGAGCGCTACGCTATCGAAGATATCCGTGGTGGCAATGCCCAGGAAAATGCAGAAATTTTGCTCAGCGTTCTGAAAAACGAACCAAGCCCATTCTTGGAAACTACAGTCTTAAATGCTGGTCTTGGTTTCTATGCTAATGGTAAGGTGGCTGGTATTAAGGATGGAGTTGCCTTGGCCCGTCAAGTGATTGCTAGTGGCAAGGCCCTTGAAAAACTTAGACTGTTACAGGAGTACCAAAAATGAGTCAGGAATTTTTAGCACGAATTTTGGAGCAGAAGGCGCGTGAGGTCGAGCAGATGGAGCTGGAGGAAATCCAGCCCCTGCGCAAGACCTATCGCTTGGCAGAATTTTTGAAGAATCATCAGGAACGCTTGCAGGTAATCGCTGAGGTCAAGAAGGCTAGCCCTAGTCTGGGAGATATCAATCTCGATGTGGATATTGTGCAACAGGCCCAGACTTATGAAGCGAATGGCGCAGTGATGATTTCTGTTTTGACAGATGAAGTTTTCTTTAAAGGACATTTGGATTATCTACGGGAGATTTCCAATCAAGTGCAGATTCCGACGCTTAACAAGGACTTTATCATCGATGAAAAGCAAATCATTCGTGCTCGCAATGCCGGTGCGACAGTCATCTTGCTCATTGTGGCTGCCTTGTCAGAAGAACGTCTTAAGGAACTTTATGACTATGCGACAGAGCTTGGTCTGGAAGTCTTGGTGGAAACTCACAATCTAGCTGAACTAGAGGTAGCACACCGCCTTGGAGCTCAAATTATCGGAGTTAATAACCGTAATTTGACTACCTTTGAAGTCGACTTGCAGACCAGTGTAGACTTGTCCCAGCACTTTAAGGAAGGACGCTATTACATTTCTGAATCTGCTATTTTCACAGGGCAGGATGCGGAACGAGTAGCGCCATACTTTAACGGAATTTTGGTAGGAACAGCTCTCATGCAGGCAGAAGATGTAGCCCAGAGAATCAAGGAGTTGCAGATTGACAAAGGTTAAGATTTGTGGACTATCGACCAAGGAAGCGGTGGAAACAGCCGTTTCAGCAGGAGCAGACTACATCGGTTTTGTCTTTGCACCTAGTAAAAGACAGGTGTCCTTGGATCAGGCTGCTGAGTTGGCAAAGCTTATTCCTGCAGATGTCAAAAAGGTTGGTGTATTTGTTTCACCAAGTCGAGTAGAACTGCTAGAAGCGATTGACAAAGTTGGCTTGGACTTGGTTCAAGTTCACGGTCAGGTGGCAGATGATTTATTTGAGAATTTGCCTTGTGCCAGTATTCAGGCTGTGCAGGTGAATGGAGAGGGTCATGTGCCCAATTCTCAGGCAGATTATCTCCTCTTTGATGCCCCTGTGGCAGGAAGTGGCCAGCCCTTTGATTGGGGTCAACTGGATACGACTGGATTAACTCAGCCCTTCTTTATCGCAGGTGGGCTGAATGAAGACAATGTCGTAAAAGCAATTCAACACTTTACTCCCTATGTAGTAGATGTATCAAGCGGAGTGGAGACAGACGGACAAAAAGATCATGAAAAGATTAGAAGATTTATAGAGAGGGTAAAGAATGGCATATCAAGAACCAAATAAAGATGGATTTTACGGAAAATTCGGCGGACGTTTTGTCCCAGAAACATTGATGACAGCAGTTTTGGAGTTGGAGAAGGCCTATCGTGAAAGTCAGGCAGACCCAAGTTTCCAAGAGGAATTAAACCAACTTTTGCGCCAGTATGTGGGACGTGAAACTCCCCTTTACTACGCAAAAAATTTGACTCAGCATATCGGCGGAGCCAAGATTTATCTCAAACGTGAAGACCTCAACCATACAGGGGCTCACAAGATTAACAATGCCTTGGGACAAGTTCTTCTGGCTAAACGCATGGGTAAAAAGAAAATTATCGCTGAAACAGGTGCTGGTCAGCACGGTGTGGCAACTGCAACAGCTGCAGCCCTCTTTAACATGGAATGTACCATCTATATGGGTGAGGAAGATGTCAAACGCCAAGCCCTCAATGTGTTCCGTATGGAGCTTTTGGGAGCTAAGGTTGAGGCAGTGACAGACGGTTCGCGCGTGCTCAAGGACGCAGTCAATGCGGCCCTTCGTTCATGGGTAGCTAATATCGATGATACCCACTATATCCTTGGTTCTGCTTTGGGGCCTCATCCTTTTCCAGAAATTGTTCGTGATTTCCAAAGTGTCATTGGTCGAGAAGCTAAACAACAGTACCGCGACTTGACAGGTCGAGATCTGCCAGATGCCCTAGTAGCCTGTGTTGGTGGTGGTTCTAACGCTATCGGTCTCTTCCATCCATTTGTAGAAGATGAGTCAGTAGCCATGTATGGGGCTGAAGCAGCTGGACTTGGTGTGGATACAGAGCATCACGCAGCGACCTTGACCAAGGGTCGTCCGGGTGTCCTTCACGGTTCTCTCATGGATGTGCTCCAAGATGCTCATGGTCAAATTCTTGAAGCCTTCTCTATCTCAGCAGGTTTGGACTATCCTGGTATCGGTCCAGAACATTCTCACTACCACGATATTAAACGTGCCAGCTATGTCCCTGTGACAGACGAAGAAGCCTTGGAAGGATTCCAACTCTTGTCTCGTGTGGAAGGGATTATCCCAGCCTTGGAATCTAGCCACGCTATTGCCTTTGCGGTGAAATTGGCCAAAGAACTCGGTCCAGATAAGTCCATGATTGTCTGTCTATCAGGTCGTGGTGATAAGGATGTGGTTCAAGTCAAAGACCGCTTGGAAGCAGATGCAGCAAAGAAGGGAGAAGCTCATGCCTAAGACACTAACAGAAAAATTGAATGCTATCAAAGCAGCTGGAAAAGGAATTTTTGTTCCCTATATCATGGCTGGGGACCATGAGAAAGGTTTGGATGGTCTCGCTGAAACAATCCACTTTTTAGAAGATTTGGGTGTCTCTGCCATTGAAGTGGGCATTCCCTTTTCAGATCCTGTCGCAGATGGACCTGTTATCGAAGAAGCAGGCTTGCGCAGTCTAGCCCACGGGACCTCGACACAAGCTTTGGTTGAAACCTTGAAAACCATTCAAACAGAGGTTCCACTTGTCATTATGACCTACTTCAACCCCCTCTTTCAGTACGGTGTTGAGAAATTTGTCAAAGATTTGGCAGATACAGCTGTTAAGGGCTTGATTATCCCAGACCTGCCTCATGAGCATGCCAACTTTGTGGAACCATTTTTGGCAGACACAGACATTGCCTTGATTCCCCTAGTTAGTTTGACAACAGGGATTGATCGCCAAAAAGAGTTGATCAAGGGAGCAGAAGGCTTCGTCTATGCCGTTGCCATCAATGGGGTGACAGGAAAATCAGGAAATTACCGTGCAGATTTGGACAAGCATTTGGCACAATTGCATCAAGTAGCCGACATCCCAGTCTTGACAGGTTTTGGTGTGTCTAGTCAAGCCGATGTAGAACGCTTTAATGCGGTGTCAGATGGCGTTATCGTTGGTTCGAAAATTGTAAAAGCTCTCCACCAAGGAGAGCCGATTGAGGACTTTATCAAACAAGCAGTAGCTTACCAAAAATAATCACACAAGCAGCAAGTAAGAGGAAAGGCACGAAAGGAAGTCTTTCCTTTTTCTTTTGCAGGAGAAAGGATAGGATGCCCGTCGCAGAAGCGAACTGAATTAAGATCAGTAATTCGGTCGCGCTAAAGATGAGAGCGCAAGAAGCCAGAAAGAGAAAATCCCCTGCCCCCATGCGGATATCGATAAAATGAGCCACAATTCCAAGGACAAGGAAGAGGACCATGACTAGATTCCAGCCAGAGAAAGCCATGAGGATTAGGTGAAAAGTCAGCCAGACTAGTAAGGGATATTCCTGATGACGGAAGTCGTAGATGCCCAGAGTCAAACCAGCAGTGATTAGGATGACTTGCCCCAAGGAAAGAAATCCCCAAGACCAAACCAGAAAAAGGAGACCTAAACCTAGTTCAAGAAGGGCATACCAGACTGGATAAGGAGCCTTGCAGTAGCGACAGCGAAAGCGATTGAAGACCTGCGAGAGAATCGGAATCAAATCTAAGGGATGCAAGCGAGTCTGACAGGCATCGCAGTGGCTAGCTGGTAGGATAATGGATTGCTCTGGAAAACGGTCAATGACCAAACCAAGAAAGGAAGCGAGAATGCTCCCGACAAGAAAAAAATAAAAATCAATCATACTTATCTATTCGTAAAAAATAGGAGAAGTAGTATAATGGAGAAACATAGACAAGATAGTGAGGTCGAGATGACAATTCGTTTTGAAGAAAATGTGAGCACAGAAAATGCTCAGCTCGTATGCCAATGGTCCAACTCCCTGGGGAAAGATTTTCAGGAACAATGGATGGGACCAAAGATTCCTTTTCCACTGACCCTTCAAGTCTTGCAAGAGTTGGAAGGAATCTTTTCAATCTTTGAAGGACAAGAGTTTGTGGGGCTTATCCAGAAAATCAGGCAAGAAGACAGTAATCTTCATATTGGAAGATTTTTTATCAACCCCCAGAAACAGGGGCAAGGCTTAGGTAGCCAGGCTTTAAGGAAATTTGTTAGTTTGGCCTTTGAAAATGGAGATATAGACAGTATCTCTCTAAATGTCTTTGAGACAAATCAAGCGGCCAAGCACCTTTACCAAAAAGAAGGATTTGAAATCGTTCAAATGGTTGAAGAACCTGTACGGAAATACATCATGAAAAAGTTTAGGTAGAAAGCAAAAAAGCCTTGGTTCCCAAAGCTTTTTTATGTTATAAACTCATTAAAAGAACCCCCAGTTAGATTTGGAATATTTTTTATTCTGTGTCACATAAAAATAAATAAAATGAATGGCTATAGCTAGAGCTAAAATGGTTGTTATACTCACTACTATTATAGGATTAGAAGCAAAGATTAAAGAGAGAATCAAGGCAGCCAGATAGAGTGTCGCTTGGACACAGTAGTAACTTTTCGAATAGCGAAGATAGTGTTTGTTATAGGGCCCATTTACTAGGACAGCAGCTTGAAAGAGGCCAAATCCGATATAAGAGAAGCTGGTTGCAAAGAGACGATTAGCTTCAGGATTCTGAAGAAAACTCATCGAAACGGTCATCATAAGAAGTCCAATGAAAATAGGATAGTGACTGTAAATTAGAAATAGTCTCTTTTGATTAGATTTTTCATCAATAGCATGGTCGAATTGACCAAAATAAAACAAGAACAGAGAAATCATAATAATGAAATAAAGAACCGAATAAATCGAGAAATTCTCGATTGTAAAGAAGTTAGCTAGCTCCGTAATCATCTCTCCAAACATAATAATGACAAGAAGGGAGATACGCTCGATTAAATGGGGGAGATTTACCTGGTAATGCTTATCTTTATTAAGCAAGATACTTGGCATAATAAATGTTAGCAGAATACTAGCAAATAAGATATAGACTCTAAGGTAAATAGGAAGAAGAGCTGCTAGATAGACTCCTAAACTTCCTAGACCTGTTATCCATAGAAAACCTTTGATACTTTCCCGATTAGCATCATCGGTTGATTTTCTAAAAAATTCAACCAAATATTGAAAAAATAAGGTAAGGGTTAATGTACCAATAGCCCAACAGAGATAATGAAAATATTGTTGCCAATCAGGTCCAATCATATTGGCTATAAAGAGTAAAATTCCCATTTTGATAAACATGATTACTATGTTAAATAAAGAGTTCTTTCCATAGCGATTGGTATAATCGGTTTGAATCATCCAGGAATCGATGAGAAACAAAGTAGCAATGAAAAAATCAAGGAAAGAATTCCAAGTCAAAATACCGTTATGAAGATGGTCAATTAAAGTAGTTACTTTTGAAATTGCAAAAACAAAAACTAGGTCATAAAAAAGTTCTGAAAATTCTACACGTTTATGTTTAATAAGAGTTGTCATCTTAAGACCTTTCTATTTTAGAAGTACAATTTATTATAACAGAAAATGGTAATGAGAGAAAAGGAGATGCTTAAATAACTTCATGTGACGCGAATGAACTGCGCCACAAAAGTTAGGTTTTTTCTGTCTAACTTTTGGGGTGCAGTTCAGAAGGGGTGTTTTTTCTATCGTTTTTTAGTGCTAAGACTACACAAAAAAGCCTTGTAAATCAAGGCTTTTTCCTGTTGATTTAGATGCCCCCTACAGGGATTTGGAAAGGACTTTCATATTGAGAGCAATTAAAAATATTGAAATATAAGTGATTTTAGGTATTTTCAATGTCATGATTTAAAAATGGGACAAAAGTGGGGCAAAAACCATACAGATTCTAAACTGTATGGTTCTTTTTTTATCTAACCAAGAAAGGTTAAAACTTATTAAAACACATGCAATCAACTGTTGAAAACTTTTTAGTCCGTGTAATATAAAAACAAGTAAAAAGTTGAACTATAGGGAATATTGTGTCATAATAGGTAATAGATGAATAATTAATAGATTGGAAATAATGCTTTCTTACCTTAACAAGTTGAATTGGTTATACATTTTTTCGTCGCAATTGTGTCTATCTCTCGAGTTTAGCTAGTTTTTATAAGCTCTGGTTTCTAATCAATATAACAAATTTTAGAAGTGCATAAGACAAGATGGTGACATTACTACAGTCATTTCTAGTCACCATATGTTGCTGGCACAGGCTGTTTGTAGTGTTGGCTATTTACTAGTCAGTTTAATCGGAGTGTTTAATTTTTATTGTTGAAAGGTTTTTATATGGAGAAAATTCTATCTTTAGGTCTGACAGGTAAGAAATTACTTGCTCAGGGGTTCTTGTTTGTTCTGCTAGGTCTCATCTTGATGGTCACGGGGACTTGGTTGCCAGTAAAGGTTATTCGACTGGTTCTGTTTTTAGCTTGGATAGCAACGGTCTTAGATTTAGTATTACGTATTTTCAAAAAAAGTCAGTCAACGGACACCTTGGGAGTTGCACTGGTTAAATTGTTAGTGCTGGGATATTTGCTTGGCTCCAATCTTGCGACGGATGTGCCGATTTATATTTTGGCTCTTGTGATTGGAGTTTATCAGATTTTTCATGCTAGTATTAACCTTGTCACCTATGTTCTCTACCGCAAAAACAAAATTCGACCTCGTTTTCGTCTCTTACTAGATGGACTCGTACTAGTTTTTCTTGGTGGGACTAGTCTTTTGTCCTCTACGGGAAATTCTGTCTTTCAACTCTTTGTTTTAGGGGCTTATTTTTTCCTTTATGGTCTGTCCAATATCCGTGATGGTTTCTTGTTTGAGGAGGAAATTGGGAAAAACCATCTCAAACGTCGTGTAAGAATGAGCTTACCTATTGTCCTAGCCGCTCTCATCCCTGCAAGTACTTTAGCAAAAATCAACAAATTCATGCAGGAAAATGCTGATGAGGAAGAAGATATCCATCTTGGAATAGTGAAGTCTGGTAAGACAGCAGAGCTAGAAATTTTTGTTCATACAGCTGAGACCTCCCTGTTTTCAGCTATTGGTCATGTGGATATCTGCTATCAAGGCCGTGTTATTTCTTATGGCAACTATGATCCGTCTTCTGAGACCTTATTTGGCATGGTAGGAGATGGTGTCTTATATTTCTGTGATCGTGACAAGTACATTGACCTATGTAAACGTGAGAGTCAAAAAACGCTTTTTGGTTATGGGATAGATTTGACGCCTGAAATGGAAAAAGCAGTTCAGAAAAAGTTGGCTGAATTGAAACAACTGACGATTCCATGGGAGCCAAGTGCAGATAAAATCATGACAGGTGATGGTAAGGAAGACTACACCTACGCTTATAAAATCAGACATGAGACAGATGGGGAACTTTATAAATTTATCAAATCTAAGTTTAAATCCTACTTTGTCTTATCTACAAACTGTGTGCTCTTGGCTGATACCATAGTCGGTCAGGCTGGCACCGATATCCTCTCACCCAAAGGATTTATCGCTCCAGGAACTTACCAAGCCTACCTTAATCGAGAGTTTGAAAAACCAAATAGTATAGTCGTATCTAAACATGTTTATTAAGGAGAATTTATGAACTTAGTAAAAAAATACACCCCGTTAATACTTTTTATAGGGCTGGTTGCTCTTGTAATTCTGAATGCATCGAGCTTTATATCAGGAGCAATCTCTCTCTTTGATGTAATATCAACCTTGATTTATGGTGCTGTTATTGCTTTTGTGCTTAATGTTCCTATGAAAAAAATTGAACAGTACTTAGTTAAATTGAAGGTAAAGGCAGAGTTGCGTCGTCCGATTGCCATGGTACTTGTTTTCCTAGCTCTTATCTTAATCGTGATTGCTCTTTTGGTTTTGGTGCTGCCAACCCTAGCCCAGACTATTAGTCAGCTGGGAACAGTCCTTTCAACAGTCCTTACTCAACTTGGGAAATTGCTAGGCAGCTCGGAATTTGTAACCAAAGACATGTTGTCAACTATCGTATCAGGCATACAGGGACAATCTAGTTCTATTAGCCAAGCTTTGATAGGTTTTTTATCAGGTCTGACTAGTAATATCGGCAATATTTTTTCAAGTTTGATGAATGCCTTTTTGATTATAGTCTTCACCTTTTTATTTTTATCCAGTAAGGAACATTTGGCAGCGATGACGAGTCGACTTCTAAAAGTTTTTCTTCCAGAGAAGGTGGTGATAAAGTTGACTTACATTGGACAAGTAGCACTAGAGACTTATGACCAATTTTTGATGAGTCAGCTGATTGAAGCAGTTATCATAGGAGTTATGATAGCGGTTGGTTACAGCGTGTTTGGGATACCCTATGGAGTAATGACAGGTATCTTTGCAGGAGTGCTATCGTTCATTCCTTATGTAGGGCCTATGATTGCTTGTGTTGTGGGAGCGATTTTTATCTTCACAGTGAGTCCTACTCAAGCCTTACTTTCTCTTCTTCTATATCAAGTTATACAGCTGATTGAAGGAAACCTTATTTATCCTAGAGTTGTAGGTCAGTCTATTGGTTTGCCAGCTATTTTCACGCTTGCGGCTGCTAGTATTGGAGGCAATCTCTTTGGCTTACTTGGGATGATATTCTTTACACCGATATTTGCTGTTATCTATCGATTGGTTAAGGAATTTGTCGTTGCAAAGGAAAATCAGCTAGATTAAGAAAAACTAAATTTAATAAGATATACTGAGAAGAGAGTGAGAGATTCTCTTCTCTTTTATTTTTAAATACTTTTCTACAAAAAGCTATTAGACGTTAAAAAAAGCCTTGGTTTCAAGGCTTATTCCTGTTGATTTAGATGTGCCCCCTGCAGGGCTCGAACCTGCGCCCCATAGCTTAAGAGTCTACTGCTCTACCAACTGAGCTAAGGAGGCAACAGAAAAAGCTGAGAATGTAACTTCCCAGCTATTTTAATATGCCCAAAATGGCAGCTAGATTATTTACGAAAGGCATCAAGGATATAGGTGAAACCAACAATTAAAAATGCAAAGGCAACGACATAAACGACAAAGACACTTGTAGCTACTGGATTGAACAAAATCACTAGACCTAGTAAAAATGCAAGCAAGGCTACCCACATGATATGGTTGCCAATAATAGGGAAAATCAATCCCAGACGATTGCCTTTAAAGAAAGCTATAATGGCTTCTACAATTAACCAAATTCCTAAAATAGTTGGAATGACAACTGGCAGCGTCACAAAGCCATAGGCAACGAGGTAAAGAGCTAAGAGAAGATTAACAATCCCTTGGAAAAGATGAGCTGGTGAGCGAAGCTCTTTTGGTACAGAGAAATAGCCTAAAATAGCTGCTATAGAAGAAACCAGTAAACCAAATGCAATCCACCAGCTGTAAGCAACAAGATTAGCTACTGGGTTTGTAAATAGGAAAAGTCCTAAAAGGACAAAAACAACTCCTGCAAGGAATAGCAGTAAACGATTAGAAAATTTCATTTCAATACCCCCTATATAGTATAGTATAGTTTGATAATAAAAATATTATACACCTTTTTAGAGGAAATGTCAATAAACAAAATGGAAAATTTGGAAGTTTCAGTCTGATTTATGAAAAGAAAATCAGTTTTTATTATTTTGAAAATAAAAAGAGAAGATAAAATTTGTCTTCTCTACATGAAAATATTGTATGGCATCAAAGCAAAAGTAACTGGCTTTACACTATTTGTAAAGATGTAATTTGATTCAAAAAGAAAAGATAGATTTAAAATGTGGGACAAATGATGGGGTAAATCAGTTATAGACAAGCAAAAAAAGCCTTGATTTACAAGGCTTTTTCCTGTTGTATTTAGATGCCCCCTACAGGGATCGAACCTGTGACCCACGGATTAAGAGTCCGCTGCTCTGCCAGCTGAGCTAAGGAGGCAAAGAAAAAAGCTGTATTGGTGCCGAAACTTCACGGTTTGTATTGAACCCGCGCAATTAAGCAGGTGGGCAACTCGCTCTAACTGAAGCTGTTTCCGTGTGAGACGGCCTACATGCTGTTAGAAGACTTTTGTTTCCCTAATAATACAAAAAATAGTCGGTCAACACTTAAGTGTGAAGTCGTACACCACAGCGTTTCTATGTTTATATAATACCACTTTTTCAAAAAAAATCAAGAGGAAAGTGCAATTTTTTGAAAAGGATTTCAGATTTTTCGCAAACGGTCGATAGCTTCCTTTCTTTGAGCCAAAGCCCGTTCATATTTACCAGTATCTTCTGCTTTGAAATAGTGATGATTGCGGATTTTTTCTGGTAGATAGTCTTGCTTGACCCAATTTCCAGGATAGTTGTGTGGATAGAGATAGTCTTGGGCATTCCCCAGTTCCTTGCTTCCACTGTAGTGCCCATCACGCAGGTGTCGCGGAATAGGCAAGTGCCCTGATGTTTTGAGGTCAGCAAGTGCCTTATCCATAGCCACATAAGCTGAGTTGGATTTCGGAGAAAGGGCCAAATCAATCACGACATTGGCAATGAGAATACGGGCTTCTGGGAAACCAATCTTCTGGGCAGCATCCAGAGCAGTCACGGTGTGAATCTGGGCTTCAGGATTGGCCAAACCGATATCTTCATAAGCGATAACAGTCAAACGACGAGCGAGACTTGGCAAATCACCAGCCTCAATCAAGCGGGCAGCATAGTGAAGACTGGCATCAACATCTGAGCCACGGATAGACTTTTGCAGGGCTGAGAGGACATCGTAGTGGCCATCTCCATCCTTATCCATAGTGATGTAGCTTCTCTGAAGACTATTTTCCATGATGTCGAGGGTGATGTGGCGGATGCCCTTATCATTCTCAGGGGTAGAGAGAGCTGCCAAATCCAGTGAGTTGAAGGCAGAGCGAAGGTCTCCATTTGTAGAGGTAGCAATAAAATCCAGCGCATCTTCATCTAGTTCTACTGGAAAATCAAAACCACGCTCAGGGTTACTTAGAGCTATCTGAAGCGCCTCTTTGACGTCTTGATTAGACAGAGGTTCCAACTCAAAAATCTGAACACGACTGCGAATGGCAGGAGTGACAGAAAAGAAAGGATTTTCAGTTGTAGCCCCAATCATGATGACTAGTCCACTTTCCAAGAGAGGAAGGAGAAAGTCTTGCTTGGTTTTATCTAGTCTATGAATCTCGTCTAGTAATAGGACGAGACCACCTGAAAATTTAGCCTCTTCCGCGATTTCTTGCAGTCGCTTTTTACTATCAACTGTCGCATTGAAAGTTCGAAAGGCATACTTTGTTGTTCCAGCGATGGCAGAGGCAATACTGGTCTTGCCGATGCCCGGAGGTCCGTAGAGAATCATGGAAGACAGACGGTTGGCTTCCACCATGCGACGGATGATTTTTCCAGGTCCGACCAGATGCTCCTGACCGATGACCTGGTCTATGGTTTTAGGGCGCATGCGAAGCGCGAGATTGTCTGGCATAGCAGTCCTTTCTAGCGTGGATTTTCTGATGTATATGTGGTAAGATGGTAGTATCTATTTTAGCATATTTCCGAGCAATCGGGGCGATTAAAGAGTCGCATAGAAAGAGGACAAAATGGCAACATATGGATTTTTAGATGTTTTAGAGGAAGAGTTGGAGAAGAATTTTCCCTTTGACTTTGAGATTAGTTGGGACAAGCGCAACCACGCGGTTGAAGTGAGTTTTCTATTGGAGGCACAAAATGCTACAGGTGTGGAGATGGTGGATGAAGATGGAGAGGTTTCATCGGATGATATTCTCTTTGAAGAAGCAGTGCTTTTTTACAATCCTGCCAAATCAACCGTCAATGAGGAAGACTATTTGACGGTCATTCCTTACCTACCTAAAAAAGGATTTTCCCGCGAATTTTTAGCTTATTTTGCGCTATTCCTTAAAGATACTGCTGAGGTTGGGCTAGATGCCCTTATGGACTTTTTGGAAGACCCAGAAGCCGAAGAATTTGTCATGGAATGGAACCAAGAAGTCTTTGAAGAAGGGAAAGTCGGTTTGGAAGAGGGAGAGTTCTATCCTTATCCGAGGTATTAGAAAGAAGACGAACTTTATTTGAGTAAATGTAAAGGGAGGTAAATCTTGACAGCGGGAAAAAAATATATTGGTGCTTATAGCCGTGATGCTAGAGACTATTTTTCATTATTGCCTACAGAAAAAGAAATAGTAGAGCAGTTGCAGGATATGTATATAGAAGAGAAAGGGATTTTTGTCTTATGTGGTAACAGAGGATCAGGAAAATCAAGTCTGAAAAATATTTCTTTGGAATTTGTTAAAAATCATAGAGGTTCTAAAGATAACAAAGAAATTCTTGTAGTAAATGTTTCTTATTTTAGTGGCAATAAAGATTTTCATAGAGAAATTTTGATGCAAATCCCTAACGCTATTACTAGAAGAATGAGCGATATTGAACATGATATTAATGATTATGTTTATAATGATGGCAGGTATTATCAGACTCTAGAGTATAATTCTAAGGAAAAAGTAAAAAAATATGATTGGTTAGAACAGAATCAAAGAAGCAAAAATTTTTCAATAATACGTAAAAGGTTGAAAAAAATTGAAGAAAAATTTGAGATTGATTCAAATATTTATAATTTATGCAACGAGTTATCAAATCAAACTAGTAATTTATTTGAACAGTTTAAGCTTTTAAATAAACAGAACGAACTCCAAAACAGTAAGTTTCCTCTGTTTCAAAAAAATAGAGTAGATATTTCAAATTTTCGAAAAAACATTGACGAACTGTATCAAAAGGTTGAGTATTTTGAAAAAAAAGCGAGCGAGCTGATAAAATTAGAGGAGTTCTTGCTTATTTCTCAACAACAGCTACAGTATTTTGATGTAGAAATAACAGATACAAAAAGATATTTAGAATCAACTACTTCAGATATATCAGCCGAGTCATCTATTGATTTAAGTGCTGATATAGGAATAATAAAATCGGGATTACAATTAAGAGGGAAAATTTCTTCAAGTAATAATGAAGAGTTGTCTCGGGAGTTAAAAAGTATTGTTACTGAGGAGTTAAAAGAGCGTCAGCTACTACGACTTTTAAAAAACATGTCTGAATACTTTAATATTACTTTTTCTATAGATGAATTAGATAAATGTAACACATCTACGATTATTGATATGATTGATAAAAATAAAAGGTTATTCTTTGATTGTAATGTTTCGACATTGCTAATTACAGATATATCTACTGCAATATCTTTATTGGAAAAATCAGATTATATTTCTGAACCTAATATCATTGTTGTCCCTGACTTAGGCATTTTGGATTATATTCACAGGGTCAATAATAAAGGACTGCCTCTAAATTATGATTTTATTACTATTCTAGATTCCTATTTTGTGAATAAAATGAATAATAGGGAGTTAAATTATGGTAGAAAAAATGAGAAAGGAATTTATTTTTTCAAGGGATTTGAACTTTATAAGTTTATGAATTCAACTCTTTATAGAGATACAAATCAACTTTATAAACCGATGATATTGAAATTTTATTGGGAATTAATTGATTTACTGGATTTTGTCGGGGAGTTATCTAAAGAAGAATATGAACAGTTT
>NZ_WIJO01000099.1:0-2342 GCF_009496205.1 Streptococcus mitis | reverse complement strand
GATAGCACTTAAAACGGCGTTTTTTAAGGAGAATTCTAGTAGGCATACCAGTTGTTTCGAGGTAAGGGATCTTAGACGGTTTTTGAAAGTCATATTTCTTCATTTGACTTCCACAATCAGGACAAGAAGGGGCCTCATAATCCAGTCTAGCGATGATTTCTTTGTGGGTATCCCTATTGATGATATCTATAATTTGGATATTTGGGTCTTTGATATCGAGTAGTTTTGTGATAAAATGTAATTGTTCCATATGAATTTTTCTAATGATGGTTTGGTCGCTTTTCATTATAGATATTATGGGACTTTTTTTCTACAATAAAATAGGCTCCATAATATCCATAGGGGATTTACCCACTACAAATATTATAGAGCCAAAAAGACAAACATTAAAACGATGTTTGTCTTCAATCTGAAACAACGGATTTGCCGTTGTTTTTTTGGAGATAAGGGACTATTGTCCCAGACTCTTTTTACTAAAATAACTATAAGTTCTTGACAGCTCGGCCTTTGTCCATTAAGATAATAATAAAGATAATAGATAATGAGGAAAATGCAATGGCAAACCCAACTTTCGGAGAAAAGAAAACAAATACAGACTACGTTTCACGCTATGGCGTATATGCAGTTATCCCTGATGCTGAACAAAAACAAATTGTTCTTGTTCAAGCACCTAATGGCGCTTGGTTCTTACCTGGTGGTGAAATTGAAGCAGGTGAAAATCATCAAGAAGCCCTAAAACGTGAATTGATTGAAGAGCTTGGCTTCACAGCTGAAATTGGTGCCTATTACGGACAAGCTGACGAATATTTCTACTCTCGTCATCGTGACACCTACTACTACAACCCTGCCTACCTCTATGAAGCGACTTCTTTCAAAGAAGTGCAAAAGCCACTAGAAGACTTTAATCATATTGCCTGGTTCCCTATTGACGAGGCTATTGAAAATCTCAAACGTGGTAGCCATAAATGGGCCATCCAATCTTGGAAAAAACAGCATAAGATTGACTAAATCAAGCTACTTTATTTAAAAAGTGCTATAATAGAATTAGAAAATCGGAGGAAATGTTATGAAGCTTATCAATACGACAAACTCACACTCGCAACTTGTAAAAAGCCAGCTAGAAAGTACAGATGCAACCCTTGTTGAGGTTTATTCTGCAGGTAATACAGATGTTATTTTTACCCAAGCTCCGCTTCACTATGAAATCCTCATCTCAAACAAACACCGCGCTATCCGCGAACCTGAAATCGAAGCTATTCAAGAATTTTTCTTGAAACGTAAAATTGATAAGGACTCTATTGATGAAGCCAATATCAAAACCCTCTATTCAGAAAAATTAATTGGAATTTCGATTCCAACCAAATAAAAAATTGGAGAGTTTAAAAAGCTTTTTGGACCTTATAGTAGAAAACGAGGTTCTAACTTGCTTTTTGGATCATCTCCAATTTTTTATCTTGAAATCTTATCATACAAGATTTTATAGATAATTAAGGAGACAAACATGGGAGGCATCATATATAGAGAGGTAAGAATTGAAGAAAGCGAAAAAATTGGAAAATTATTGGCCAAGTCTTTTCTTGACTATCCCTTTTTAACGATTATAACTGATGATTTAAAGAAACCTGACTCCTATCCTGCTTTTGTAGAAACATTGCAAATTCTGCTTACTAGAGTCTATATTAAAAAAGGAAACTGTTTAGTTGCGGAACAAGATGGAGAATTACTTGCAGTTGCCCTTTTGCAACAAAAGGATTTCTGTATACTATCCTATCTACGAAATGGTGGGACAAACATTTTTCGCTACATTCGACCACGAAATCTTTTTAAATACTTTGACTTTGTAAAACGTTCCAAAAAGCACTTAGAACAAGCAGGAGAGTTTGATTGGTATTTGATGGCTTTAGCTGTCAATACAGCAAGTAAGGGACAGGGAATAGGCAGTACTTTTCTGACACAAGGGATTGAACCCTATGTCAAATCAAAAGGCTGTAAACACTTAGGTTTCATTACCAGCACAGCTAGAAATGCCTCATTCTACGAAAAAAACGATTATGTCCTACTAGACTTTATGGAGATAGAATACGGTTCAAGATCAATTGGTAACTGGGCATTTTTAAAAACAATAAATAAATCGTAACCGCCCAGCAATTAGTTAAGATTAGCAAAACAAAGATAATTCATATTTATAAAGAACCTAAGACAAAATAGTTCTCGACCACAAAAAAGCTAGAGATTTCCAATTGCGGAACTCTAGCTTTTTAATTTTGAGTCGTTCTCTTATTGTATTTGAGGAGGTTATTGGCCATAAGTACCAACCCTATGTCAATTCTCACTTGACGCTT
>NZ_WIJO01000098.1:0-2690 GCF_009496205.1 Streptococcus mitis | reverse complement strand
GGATTTCGAAACTTTGAAAACTTCAAAAAACGGATTTTTATTGCTCTGAACATCAAAAAAGAAAGGACGAAATGTGTCCTTTCTCGATCTTAACTTTTCTTCAACCCACTACAGTTGACACAGAGCCTTAACTTCAATATCCAGATGATATATTTATCTAAAAAAGGTAGAGTAAAAGGTAGAGTTTTTATTGATTTGTAGTGCGATATAATGAGTTTCAAAAAATCAAAAATCACTTTAAATCAATATTTTGACGTCTATTGACGTGTACTGAAACCCTTACTTCACCTCTGTAAACACAACGTGTTTGCGAAGTTTTGGTGAGTATTTCTTCAATTGAAGACGGTCTGGAGTGTTACGTTTGTTTTTAGAAGTAAGGTACAAGCGTTCACCAGATTCTTTGTGTTCAAGTGTAATATTTACGCGCATGGTATCTCCCTTCTATTATTCAGCTGATGCAGCTTTAGCGATTTTACGTCCTTTGTAGTATCCTTTAAGTGATACACGGTGAGAACGTGAGTAATCTCCAGTAGTTTCGTCAAAGTTTACAGATGGAGCTGTTACTTTGTAGTGTGTACGACGTTTGTTTTTCTTCGCTTTTGAAGTGCGACGTGCAGGTACTGCCATTTTGATTTCTCCTTTAGGTATTTATATTCGATTCAATCTACTGATTTTCATCAACCATACTAGGATAACACATTTTTTTTGTAAAGTAAAGTTACTTGACAAAAAAAGATGAAAAAATTAAAAGGCCATTAACTGAATTAATCGAAATTTTCTGAAAATTCAAGAATTTTCTTCTGTTCATTGCCTTTAAAATGTGCTATAATAGTAAAAACTGAAATGGGAGGGAACAAATGACTGAATTAGATAAACGTCATCGCAGTAGCATTTATGACAGTATGGTGAAATCACCAAACCGTGCCATGCTTCGTGCGACTGGTATGACAGATAAGGACTTTGAAACACCGATTGTGGGAGTGATTTCGACTTGGGCGGAAAATACGCCATGTAACATCCACTTGCATGATTTTGGGAAATTGGCGAAAGAAGGTGTCAAATCGGCAGGTGCTTGGCCTGTACAGTTTGGTACCATTACCGTAGCGGACGGGATTGCCATGGGAACGCCTGGTATGCGTTTCTCTTTGACATCTCGTGATATTATTGCGGACTCAATCGAGGCGGCTATGGGTGGTCACAACGTGGATGCCTTTGTTGCTATCGGTGGCTGTGATAAGAACATGCCTGGTTCTATGATTGCTATTGCTAATATGGATATTCCAGCTATTTTCGCCTATGGTGGAACTATTGCACCCGGAAATCTTGATGGCAAAGACATTGACCTAGTTTCTGTCTTTGAGGGAATCGGAAAATGGAACCACGGTGACATGACAGCTGAGGACGTAAAACGTCTGGAATGTAATGCCTGCCCTGGCCCTGGTGGCTGTGGTGGTATGTATACTGCTAATACCATGGCGACCGCTATCGAAGTTCTAGGGATGAGTTTGCCAGGTTCTTCATCTCACCCAGCTGAATCAGCTGACAAGAAAGAAGACATCGAAGCAGCAGGACGTGCTGTTGTTAAGATGTTGGAGCTTGGTCTCAAACCGTCAGATATTTTGACTCGTGAAGCCTTTGAAGATGCCATCACTGTAACTATGGCTCTCGGTGGTTCTACAAATGCCACTCTTCACTTGCTTGCCATTGCCCATGCGGCTAATGTTGACTTGTCACTTGAGGACTTCAATACGATCCAAGAACGTGTGCCTCACTTGGCTGACTTGAAACCATCTGGTCAGTATGTCTTCCAAGACCTTTACGAAGTCGGTGGTGTGCCTGCGGTTATGAGATACCTCTTGGCAAATGGATTCCTTCACGGAGATCGCGTCACATGTACTGGTAAGACAGTTGCTGAGAACTTAGCTGACTTTGCAGACCTCACACCAGGTCAAAAAGTCATCATGCCACTTGAAAATCCAAAACGTGCGGACGGTCCGCTTATCATCTTGAACGGGAACCTTGCTCCTGACGGTGCAGTTGCCAAGGTATCAGGTGTTAAAGTTCGTCGTCACGTTGGACCAGCTAAGGTCTTTGACTCAGAAGAAGATGCGATTCAGGCCGTTCTGACAGATGAAATCGTTGATGGTGATGTTGTCGTTGTTCGGTTTGTTGGGCCTAAGGGTGGTCCTGGTATGCCTGAGATGCTGTCACTTTCATCAATGATTGTTGGTAAAGGTCAAGGAGATAAGGTTGCTCTCTTAACAGATGGCCGTTTCTCTGGTGGTACTTATGGTCTGGTTGTTGGACATATCGCTCCTGAAGCTCAGGATGGTGGACCAATTGCCTACCTTCGTACAGGCGATATCGTTACGGTTGACCAAGATACCAAAGAAATTTCCATGGCCGTATCCGAAGAAGAACTTGAAAAACGCAAGGCAGAAACAACCTTGCCACCACTTTACAGCCGTGGTGTCCTCGGTAAATATGCCCACATCGTATCATCTGCTTCACGCGGAGCCGTGACAGACTTCTGGAATATGGACAAGTCAGGTAAAAAATAAACGGCTCTTTGTCAACTGTAGTGGGTTGAAGAAAAGCTAAGCTCGAGAAAGGACAAAATTTGCCCTTTCTTTTTTGATGTTCAGAGCAATAAAAATCCTTTTTTTGAAGTTTTCAAAGTTTCGAAATCC
>NZ_WIJO01000097.1:0-2886 GCF_009496205.1 Streptococcus mitis | reverse complement strand
TCAACCCCATTCAAACGTCTCACACTAACTTCCACCATAGCGGAACTTAATCTGAAACGCTTTCAGATGAGGGGATTTTGTGCGCTCTTTTTTTTGATTCATTTTGGTTACAAAAGCGATGAAATCATGGAACCTGAGACAAAATAGTTCTCAGCCACAAAAAAGCTAGAGATTTCCAATTGCGGAACTCTAGCTTTTTAATTTTGAGTCGTTCTCTTATTGTATTTGAGGAGGTTATTGGCCATAAGTATCAATCCCATGTCAATTCTCACTTGACGCTTCCCTCTCAGATTACATCTCTTGTAACCCAAACAAGCCTTTATCTGCCCAAAGACAGGTTCCACATCAATCTTACGTTGAGCGAAAATCTGTCTTCCTTCGGGAGATAAAAGCGCCTGACATTCTTTAGCTTTCAAGTTTTGATAGCGTCCGTTCATATACAGTCCCTTTTGAGGGGCTGATTCAGGTTCATCAGCGTAGTAAACCTTGATTTCCTGTTGAAAGTCCGTCTGTGTTTTCTGATGTTTGATATGGTGAAAACGATAATACCAGCTATCAGGATGTGTGTAGCTATCCTCCTTGTCATCATAGTGCCAATTCGCTAAGTTTCTAGCTGACTGTTTATACCCTCTCTTCTGTTCCTTGTCAAACATGGCATATTTAATCAGATGGTTCACCCCCTTTTCATCTAAACGAAGGAGGTTCTCTTCACTTCCATATCCAGCATCTGCAACAACTGTCTTCAAGTCATGCGGATAGGTTTCAAGGAATGGCAGAAGAGTCTTGGTGTCTGTCGCTTTCTTCCACACAAAACTATACTTGTTGGCATTGACTTCAATCTTAGTACCATCAATAAACAGACAATCTAAGGTCACTAACTCTTCCATTTTTAAACGAAGATTGAGGTCCATGAAAAGATTACGTATGAGTTCTTCCATCCCTTCAGCGACTCGAAAACGATTGATGGTGCGATAGCTGACAACCAACGGTCCTGTTAGGTATTGCATAGCGAGGTTTTCAATCATCATTTTTTCGATTTTTCGTCCAGAGAAAATCCCTTGTGAATAGGCAAATAGAAGAGTAGCTATAAGCATTTTAGGGTGATAAGACGGGCGACCAAAGGCATGATAGAAGGCATGGAAGTGACAATCCTCCAAAGTATTCACCACTTTTTCAATAGTAAAGACGAGATGGTCTTGTGGTAAGAAAGAACTGATTTCTAGTGGTAAAGTTGTTTGATTTTTGTTATAGTGAATATGCATGGGATAACCTTTCTAAATGGTTTATTGTGCAATTCTATTTTATTAAGACTATCGCAACCATGCAAAAAAGCAACGGCAAATCCGCTGCTTTTTTGGAGATAAGAGACTATTGTCCCAGACTCTAAACAGAAACACTACATTAAAGACTGCAAATTGCTCTTAAAAATGGTATAATGATAAAGTTATATAGTCCCGATAAGATGGTAGGTATTTATCATTAATAGTTTTCCTATCAGTACTTTGTAACTCTATAACACTATTTTTAAGGGGGGACATTTTTATGTCAGAACGTAAATTATTCACGTCTGAATCTGTATCTGAGGGGCATCCAGATAAGATTGCAGACCAAATTTCAGATGCGATTTTGGATGCTATTTTAGCTAAGGATCCAGAGGCGCACGTTGCTGCTGAGACAGCTGTATACACTGGATCTGTCCACGTTTTTGGTGAAATTTCTACAAATGCCTATGTAGATATTAACCGTGTGGTTCGTGATACCATTGCAGAGATTGGCTATACCAATACAGAATATGGTTTTTCTGCTGAGACAGTGGGAGTCCATCCGTCTTTGGTGGAACAATCTCCTGACATTGCCCAAGGTGTTAACGAAGCCTTGGAGGTTCGTGGAAATGCAGACCAAGATCCATTGGACTTAATTGGAGCTGGAGACCAAGGGCTCATGTTTGGATTTGCAGTGGATGAAACAGAAGAGCTCATGCCATTGCCAATTTCACTCAGCCACAAGTTGGTTCGTCGTCTGTCAGAACTTCGTAAGACTGGTGAAATAAGCTATCTTCGCCCAGATGCCAAATCACAAGTTACAGTTGAGTATGATGAAAATGACCGTCCAGTACGTGTGGACACAGTCGTGATTTCAACTCAGCACGATCCAGAGATCAGCAACGAACAAATTCACAATGATGTCATTAACAAGATTATCAAAGAGGTTATTCCATCTCCTTACTTAGATGAGCAAACAAAATTCTTCATCAATCCTACTGGTCGTTTTGTAATCGGTGGACCTCAAGGGGACTCAGGTCTGACTGGTCGTAAGATTATCGTAGATACTTATGGTGGCTACTCTCGTCACGGTGGTGGTGCTTTCTCTGGTAAAGATGCAACTAAGGTGGACCGCTCAGCCTCTTATGCAGCTCGCTACATTGCCAAGAACATCGTTGCAGCAGGTCTTGCTAAGAAAGCAGAAGTGCAATTGGCCTATGCCATCGGTGTTGCGCAGCCTGTCTCTGTTCGTATCGATACCTTTGGTACAGGAAGAGTAGCTGAAAGCAAGCTTGAAAAAGCAGCCCGTCAAATCTTTGACCTTCGCCCTGCAGGAATTATCCAAATGCTGGACCTCAAGCGCCCAATTTACCGTCAAACAGCGGCTTATGGACACATGGGACGTACAGATATTGATCTTCCATGGGAACGTTTAGATAAGGTAGATGCTTTGAAAGAAGCAGTAAAATAGATAAGAAGAGTCTGGGACAATAGTCTCTTATTTCCAAAAAAAGCAACGGATTTGCCGTTGCTTTTTTTGCATGGTTACGATAGTCTTGGTAAAATAGAATTGCTTAATAAATCATTTAGAAAGGCCATCCCATGCATATTCACTATAACACAA
>NZ_WIJO01000096.1:0-3154 GCF_009496205.1 Streptococcus mitis | reverse complement strand
AGAAGGTCTTGGAATTGAGGGGAGTTCCTTCACGAGCTTCGACAAGAGTTTGTTCGTACTGCTTTTGAGCTTGCTTAGCGAGGTAGAAGATTTTTTTAAATCCACAATTTTGTCTTCTTTTAGGGCAGCCATTACAAACAAAGGGGGCTTTATCGAGTAGAGGACAAGGAAGGTTATTAGAGGTAGAGTCTCTAATTTGTTTGTTTTGTTTGACTTCTTTAGAAACAGTAGTCGGGTCTTTTAGAATAAGTTGTCTAATAGCTTTGAAGGTTTTACCTCGCTCTAAACCCAGTTGGATATCATTGCGGTCTGAAAGGGTAAGGTGTTTCTTTTTTGTCATAGTAGACCTCATTTCTAACTCAAACGTCTCACACTTAATTCCACCATAAAAATCCGTTTTAGACTAATTTCCACTTTGACCAGTTACCTAAAATTTTTACCGCATACCGGATTTTGTTTTTTATTGAAAAATTATGATTAAACTAATATAATGAGCTGATAGTTTGATGTATATTATCGCAAAATAGTATAGATTATCTCATGTCGTTATAATTTGGGGTTTTTGAATAAATTGCTATATTTGTAGCTATGAGTACTATAGTGATTTTTAGTTATCAAGTCATCAATCATAATTCATTATTTTCGAAGCACTGCATCCCGTGTTTTTATTTTGAATTAGTTCAGTTAACAAGAGGAGGACAAATGGAACAAAAATCGAATTCATTAAGTAGGGTCAAGCGACATCAGAGTGAGAAGGTGTTACGCTTTTCAATTCGTAAATATAGTTTTGGAGCAGTATCCGTTGCTGTTGCAGCTCTGATGTTTTTAGGAACACACGGAGTAAGTGCAGATAATATTGAGGTCAAACCTGATGGAGTTACTGCAGATGTAGTTGACAATAAAGTCGGAGAAGGTAAAGCAACCAATGTTTTAGTAGACGATTCGAGAACTGCTGAAGTTGCAAATGCTACAACCGAGAACACAGGAACTCCTGTTGCTTTCGGAAATAAAGTAGAACAACCAAAGGATACTGTTGTTCCTAATTCAGTTGAAGCACCTAATTTGAAACAACAAAAAGCCGATACTGTCGATAAAACTAAACTAAGTAAAGTGGTTGGCGAACTAAGTCAACTTTTAGACAGCAAAAAAACATTAAAATCTTCAGTTGTTTCTTTGATTAAAGTGAGATTATTAAAGGCGCAAGTGTTGTTAAATAGTTCTGATGCAGTACAAGGAGATATTGATAGTCTGGCAGAAACGTTGTCTAATGATTTTACAACATTATCAAGCTTAAAAGATGAGGAATTACAAAATAAAGAACATTCTAATAATGCAGAAGATGGGAGCCGCCGCGTTGAAGCTTCAGCAGAAACTAGCTCATCAGCCAATGGTAAAGATAAACTCAATGCCTCAGTTGCAGAATTAGAAGCGGCAGTTCTAGAGTTACCAGAAGATGAATCAACTAAAGAAGTCCTTGGTAAAGCGAAAGAACTGTTATCGCTAGCACAGAGTACACTAGCAAATACGACTGTAGCTGCTAGTGAGGTCGAAGATTTGACTGGACGCGTGAAGCGAATGTTTAACTCTGTTAAGATTGCTACCCTACGTTTAACTTCGGGTTCACATGATCCTCGTAATGGACGAAATATGGGTGTTGGTTCGCAATTTAGAGCAGATTCTTCGACAACTTCAGGAGCATTAACTAATATTAAATATTTTGCTTCTGTAAATCCGAGAGGTACGACAAGAAATAATAATCCAGAGCTAACAAAAACTAAAACAGACATTAAGTCATACTATGTGCAAGATTCTGAAGGAAAATGGATTGTTTATGACGTCTTCTTCAATAATAATGCTAGAAGAATTGTATCTCCGGGGCAAAAACAACACTATTATTTCCAACTTCCATTTAATATTATGGATTCTAGCAATACGGTTAGAGATCTTACTTTTACACGCTATAGAAGCGTAGGTGGAACTACAGATGGATTTGATGGATTCGTTCAACATGGAAATGAAGCGAGAATTTCTCAGGGAGAAGTTTTTGCTGGACAAAAAGATAGAATTTTCAACAACGATAGATATACTATGTATGACCCTAATTCAGGGGCTTATACTGATGATAGAAAAAAACAAGTATTCAAATCTAATGCAAATGATCAAACATTGAATACAGCCGTAAGAGATAAAAACGGAAACTATCCTCGAGCATCTTACTATTTAGGTTTAGACATAGCCTCAGGAGAAAACTTAGATTATGCGATTCATATGCATGCTAAGGTTAAGTTGAAAAATGATGTGACAGAAGCAGAAGCAAATAGATATGGTCGAGTTTTTGCTGCTACAGTGGGAGAGCAGATTGCATCAAATGAATCTTATGTTATGTATGGGACTACAGCTCTAACTCCTAGAGATACAACACCACCAACTATCACAGCCAATAATGCTACAGTAACTAAAAATGAAGCAATACCAGCTATTTCAGTGACTGCTGTTGATAACAATGGCGGAGTTGGAATGCGTACCACAAAACCAATAGAAGTCACAGGCTTACCGACAGGCTTAAGTTATGCCAATAACCAAATCACGGGGACACCAACGGCAGCTAAAGGGAATTACAATGTAACGATTAAAGCCTATGATAAGAACAATAATCCTGCCACAAAAAATATTGTTATTACGGTACAAGAACAAACGGCTAAGTATAATCCGACAGGTGCAGAGCTAACGGTTAATCAAAACCACACATTAACAGATGCGGAAATCACAGGAAAAGTAAGTTGTCATGGACCAGGAACGCTAACAGTCGTAAGTAAACCAGCAACAGCTATTGCAGGTAATGCCGGAAATGCAGTCGTAAGAGTTACTTATCCAGATACATCAACAGATACTGTTAATGTACCAATTAAGGTAAAAGACGTCACAGGACCAAGCATCACAGCTAATGGTGCAACCGTAACGAAAAACGAGCCAATCACTCCAATTCCAGTTACAGTAACGGATAATACAGGAGGTCGAGGCTTACGTGAAGAAAATCCAGTTCAAGTGACAGGTTTACCGACAGGCTTAAGTTATGCGAATAACCAAATCACAGGAACACCAACAGCCTCTAAAGGTGACTACAGTGTAACGATTACAGCCTATGATAAAGATG
>NZ_WIJO01000095.1:0-3254 GCF_009496205.1 Streptococcus mitis | reverse complement strand
TTACTCAGAGTTAAGTGACGATAGCCTAGGAGATACACCTGTACCCATGCCGAACACAGAAGTTAAGCCCTAGAACGCCGGAAGTAGTTGGGGGTTGCCCCCTGTGAGATATGGAAGTCGCTTAGCTTTAATCCGCCATAGCTCAGTTGGTAGTAGCGCATGACTGTTAATCATGATGTCGTAGGTTCGAGTCCTACTGGCGGAGTAGTTAAGAAAAAGAGGTTTAGGCCTCTTTTTTTATGTAATTCATAATCTATTTAGTGTTATTTGGTGTGAGATATTTTTTGCTGAGTAAAGTTTCAGAGCCCTCCGTTTTCGAGCAGGGAGATCTTTTTAGGACTTTAATCGAGGGTAGCGAAGAGGCTAAACGTGGCGGACTGTAAATACGCTCCTTCGAGGGATTCGAATCCTTCCGCTTCCATTATCTTAGTTTTTGAAATTTAGGTAGTAAATTTATTCCTATTCTGTCAATTTTTCTATTTGTTATCTTTTTGAGGTTGGTATTTGAGCAATTCAGGAATTGTTACTAACTTTTTATAATTTTTTGTTAGAATAAGGTCATAAAAAGTAAAGGAGTGTATGCTTATGCTACAAAGTATCTATGATCAGATGACTGATTTCTATGACAGTATCGAAGAAGAGTATGCTACTTTCTTTGATAATAGTTGGGAGTGGGAACATTTTCATTTTAAATTTTTGATTTATTATTTAGTTCGATATGGCATTGGGTGTCGTAGGGATTTTATTGTTTATCATTATCGTGTTGCTTATCGTTTGTATCTTGAAAAATTGATAATGAATCGGGGTTTTATTTCTTGTTGAGGTAATTTTAGTAAATTTCCGAACAAAATTACTTTTTTCATGGCAATATAACAATAAATAGCTGGTTATTTTTCTAAAACATTTTTTAATAGTTGGAAATAGCAAATCTTTCTATTGTTTCTTCTTGATAAAAAGGTGATTTTTTCTTATAATAAATTGTAAGATATAATTGCAGGTGAGAGTCCTGCCATGTATGTGAGAAAGGAAGAGCCTGAGGGCTCAGACAAAATTATGACTTCAGTTGTTGTTGTAGGTACCCAATGGGGTGATGAAGGTAAAGGGAAGATTACAGACTTCCTTTCAGCGAATGCAGAAGTGATTGCACGTTACCAAGGTGGTGATAATGCAGGTCACACGATTGTGATTGATGGTAAGAAATTTAAGTTGCACTTGATTCCATCTGGAATTTTCTTCCCTGAAAAAATCTCTGTTATTGGGAATGGTATGGTTGTAAATCCTAAATCTCTTGTAAAAGAGTTGAGCTATCTTCATGAGGAGGGTGTGACAACTGATAACTTGCGTATTTCTGATCGCGCGCATGTTATTTTGCCTTATCATATCGAGTTGGATCGCTTGCAAGAAGAAGCTAAGGGCGACAATAAGATTGGAACTACAATCAAGGGAATTGGTCCAGCTTATATGGACAAGGCTGCTCGTGTTGGGATTCGTATTGCCGATCTTTTGGATAGAGATATTTTCCGTGAGCGTTTAGAACGTAACCTTGCTGAAAAGAATCGTCTTTTTGAAAAATTGTATGATAGTAAAGCGATTGATTTCGATGATATTTTTGAAGAATATTACGAATATGGTCAACAAATCAAGAAATATGTGACAGACACATCTGTTATTTTGAATGATGCGCTTGATAACGGTAAACGTGTGCTTTTTGAAGGTGCACAAGGTGTTATGCTAGATATCGACCAAGGTACGTATCCATTTGTTACGTCATCAAACCCTGTGGCTGGTGGTGTTACGATTGGTTCTGGTGTTGGTCCAAGTAAGATTGACAAGGTTGTTGGTGTATGTAAAGCCTATACGAGTCGTGTAGGAGACGGTCCTTTCCCAACTGAGTTGTTTGATGAAGTGGGAGAACGTATCCGTGAAGTCGGTCATGAATATGGTACAACAACTGGTCGTCCACGTCGTGTGGGATGGTTTGATTCAGTTGTGATGCGCCATAGTCGTCGTGTTTCTGGTATTACTAATCTTTCATTGAACTCTATCGATGTTTTGAGCGGTTTGGATACTGTGAAAATCTGTGTGGCCTATGATCTTGATGGTCAACGTATTGACTACTATCCAGCTAGTCTTGAGCAATTGAAACGTTGCAAGCCTATCTATGAAGAGTTGCCAGGTTGGTCAGAAGATATTACTGGAGTTCGTAATTTGGAAGATCTTCCTGAGAATGCGCGTAACTATGTTCGTCGTGTGAGTGAATTGGTTGGCGTTCGTATTTCTACTTTCTCAGTAGGTCCTGGTCGTGAACAAACAAATATTTTAGAAAGTGTTTGGTCCTAAGAGATTTTTAAGATTTGTTTAAGATAGGTCGGGTATACTATAGATAGTTACAAGAAGACCTCCTAACTTGTTGTAACAAATATCCTAAACTTTTCTTTTTCATAATAATCTCCCTATAAAGTCACCGCATTCGGTGGCTTTTTTTGTCTCGGGAATCATGATATAATAATAAAATCGATAAGTAGGAAAAGGGAAATTGATGAATTATACAGTTGAAGAAAAAGAAGTCTTCATGAGAGAGGCTTTGAGAGAGGCTAAGATTGCTCTTGAACACGATGAAATTCCAATTGGTTGTGTGATTGTCAAGGACGGAGAAATCATTGGCCGTGGGCATAATGCGCGTGAGGAACTGCAGCGAGCGGTTATGCATGCGGAGATTATGGCTATAGAGAATGCGAACATGAGTGAGGAGAGCTGGCGCTTGCTGGATTGCACGCTTTTTGTGACCATTGAGCCGTGTGTCATGTGTAGTGGGGCGATTGGACTCGCCCGTATTCCAAACGTGGTCTATGGGGCTAAAAACCAGAAATTTGGCGCTGCTGGGAGTTTGTACGATATCTTGACAGATGAGCGTCTCAATCATCGTGTGGAGGTTGAAACGGGAATTTTGGAAGATGAATGCGCAGCTATTATGCAGGACTTTTTTAGAAATAGACGGAAAAAATAATTTTTCTTTTAAAATGAATAGGAATGTGATATAATAAATAGTGGAGCAACAGTTCTGCGTGAAGCGGGTCAGGGGAGGAATCCAGCAGCCCTAAGCGATTTGAATTGTGTGCTCTTTTTTTCGGCTCTTTGTCAACTGTAGTGGGTTGAAGAAAAGCTAATATCTAGAAAGGACAAATTTCGTCCTTTCTTTTTTGATATTCAGAGCGATAAAAATCCGTTTTTTGAAGTTTTCAAAGTTCCGAAAT
>NZ_WIJO01000094.1:0-3430 GCF_009496205.1 Streptococcus mitis | reverse complement strand
ATTTCGAAACTTTGAAAACTTCAAAAAACGGATTTTTATTGCTCTGAACATCAAAAAAGAAAGGGCAAATTTTGTCCTTTCTCGAGCTTAGCTTTTCTTCAACCCACTACAGTTGACAAAGAGCCGATTTTTAAAGTTTGGAAAAAGTAGTAACGATACGCTGACAAACTTCTTGCAACAGAGATTTAGGCATGGCTACATTGAGGCGGGCATGGAGACTTCCTTCCTCCCCAAAATCCAAACCACGGTTGAGGATAACCTTGGCTTCATTCCTCAAAAGCTCTTGCAATCTTTCATCAGTCAGGTCATAAGCTGAAAAATCAAGCCAAATCAAGTAGGTTCCTTGCGGTTTCATGACCTTGATTTTAGTCTCTTTTCCAAATAAATCTACCACATAATTGATATGGTCTTCAAAGACTTGCTTGAGTTCCTCTAGCCAATCTTTACCGTATCGATAGGCAGCTTCTGTCGCCAAATAACCCAAGCCTGAAATTTCATGCTGGTTATTGGCCAACTGGCGTTTCTGGTAAGCCACTCGCAACTTAGGATTTTCAATAACTGCATATGAATTTTTTGTTCCAGCGATGTTAAAGGTTTTAGTGGCACTAGTCAAGACGATAGCAAATTCTTTAAAGTCAGGATTGATGGTATTGAAGGAATGATGCTTGTAACCAAAAAGAGCCAAATCTTGGTGAATCTCATCTGAAACCAAGAAAACACCGTGTTTTTGGCAGAGTTGACCAATCTTCTCTAACACTTCTTTTTCCCAAACACGTCCACCAGGATTGTGAGGGTTGCAAAGAATATAGAGTTTGACATCCTCTTCCACCAAATCCTTTTCAAGTTGATCAAAGTCAATCTCAAACAGACCATCCTTTTCCACCAAAGAATTGGTAATCAATCTACGGTTGTTCAACTTGACACTTCGTGCAAAGGGTGGATAGACAGGTGTGTTAATCAAAACCGCCTCGCCTTCTTTTGTAAAGGCTTGAATAGCTGTTGAGATGGCTGGTACCACACCCTCGATAAAGACAAGAGCCTCTTTGTCAAAGTGGTAACCGTGTTGTGTGGCTTCCCACTTTTGAACTTCCTTAATTAACTCTTCACTGGCATAGGTATAGCCATAAACCAGTTGATCAGCGTAAGTCTGCACGGCTTGGCGGATTTCAGGCAAGACTACAAAGTCCATATCCGCTATCCAAGCTGGTAGGACTTCACTATCCGTTTCTGCTTCTTTCCATTTATAGGTATGGTGCCCTAAACGATTGGGCAGGCTTGTAAAATCATATTTTCCCATCTTTGTCTTATCCTTCTAATGCTTGGCGCAAATCTGCAATCAAATCTCTAGCATCCTCAATCCCAATAGACAAGCGCAAGAGGTCATCTGTCAAACCATAAGAATGGCGCACTTCTGCTGGAATATCAGCGTGAGTTTGCGTCGTTGGATAAGTAATGAGACTTTCTACCCCACCTAAACTTTCCGCAAAAGAGAAGACCTTGAGACTGTTCAAAATGTGAGGAATGCGTGTTTCATCGGCTACTTTAAAGGAAATCATGCCCCCACGACCAGTGTAGAGAACTTCCTTAACTGCTGGAGAATCCTTCAAAAAGGCAACCACTTCTTGGGCGTTAGCTGTTGAGCGCTCCATACGAAGAGACAAGGTCTTGAGACCACGAATCAATTGATAACTGTCAAATGGAGACAAGACTGCCCCTGTCGTATTGAGATTGTAAAAGAGTTTCTCGTATAGTTCTAAACTATTGGTCACAACCACTCCAGCCAAGACATCATTGTGGCCTGCCAGATACTTGGTTGCTGAATGGAGAACGATATCTGCTCCATCTTCAATTGGACGTTGGTAGATAGGGCTGTAGAAGGTATTGTCCACCACCACTTTGGCACCCTTAGCATGAGCCAATTTTGCTAGTTTTTCGATATCAAATTCCAACATCAAGGGATTAGTTGGTGTTTCGATATAGAGAACATCCACGTCCTTTTCTAACTCGGCAATCAACTCTGCTTCTGTATTGGCATAGGTAAAATGGAACCGGCCTTCCTGCTCCACTTGATTGAACCAGCGGAAAGAACCACCGTAAAGGTCACGGACAGCCAAGACCTTACTTCCTACTGGGAAGATACTAAAGGCCAGTACAATAGCTGACATCCCTGAGCTAGTAGCTAGGGCATAATCTGCTGACTCAATAGCTGCCAAGACTTCCTCAGCCTTAGTGCGAGTTGGGTTTTTAGTGCGTGTATAGTCAAATCCAGTAGACTGACCAAATTCTGGGTGCTGATAAGTCGTCGAAAAATGAAGCGGTGTCACCAAAGCTCCTGTCGCTTCATCTGATTTAATGCCCGCCTGGGCCAAAATTGTGTTGATGTGTAATTCCTTGCTCATACAATACCTCCAAATCTATAGTAACTATTGTACCACTTATTTTCATCAACTCATTTTCTTCTTTTCAAGAGCTGGTTATAGTTTTAAACTATAGACTTATCGAGTAAAGCTAAAAAGAATCCAGAAAAGCTTCCAGATTCTTTTGTGAAAATGATTGCTGGGGCTTACTTAGACTGAAAGAAATCCTGTTGGGATAAATAGTCATAATGGTCTTTGTTAAATTGATATTGGCCCACATGCTGACTAATCTGACCAACTTCCACGGAAAAAATATAGTCTTCATTTTGATAGTGCCAGTTCAGCCTAACTGTATTCAAGACTGGCTTATAAGTAAAATCTTTGACTTGATTCCAAGGCATCTCTACGACTTGATTAGAATGATTTTCTGTTACATCACTGATGTCCATCAAGTAGATTCCCTTAGGTGTGAATGCCAGAATCTTAGGCTTCACACTCGACTGAACATAGTAAGTCCCTCCTATAATGAAGAAATCAATAAAGGATTTCAACCATGTCTTTTTCTTAAAAGCCATCAGAAAATTCTTTTGCCCTTCAATGTGGCAAGTTGAGAGAAATGATTCAATCTGTTTTTCTGTTGCAAACTCCATAATAGCGCCCATGATAATACCTCCATAACGATTAGTAAATAGGCTGATAAGTATACTTCACCTAAAAGAAGAACTTATCATTAGTTACATTTTATCTTACTTTTACAGTAGATGGTATCCCTCCTATAACATTACCCTAGCATGTGCATACTTCAGTTAACACTGGAAGAGGATTTTAAAAATAGCTTCTCATGTTTTTGTTATATTCATTATATCATAGATTTGATAAACAATTTAAAAAATGTAAGCACTTTTCTTCCAACTTCGCCATCATTCTATAAAAAAACGACAGCTTCTTTGAACTGCCCCCCAAAAGTTAGACAGAAAAAATCTAACTTTTGGGGTGTTTTTATCATGAAATTAACTTATGATGATAAAGTTCAGATCTATGAACTTAGAAAACAAGGATATAGCTTAGAGAAG
>NZ_WIJO01000093.1:0-4095 GCF_009496205.1 Streptococcus mitis | reverse complement strand
CAAATATACCTATAGTGTATATAGTCAAAACATACCTAACAGGTATATTCAAATTATATCAAACTATACTATGTTTGGCAAGAATTGGGGGTAACTGCCTATGATTGTATAAAAAAGTCTTTGAGGATTTTTCTTCAAAGACTAGTATATTAGTAATTTTGGTTTCTTGTTGCTAGTAGCTAGTAGCAGGAGCAAGCGTAAGCCAGCGACTGCGCTCACTAGCGCTCACTAGCAACTAAGGATAGTTTACTACTAGTTGGTACTAGTCACCTATCGTCAACACAGTATATTTCACAAACTTTTAGTTGAAAATAGACCTACAATCTCTAATAGGTAGGTCTAAAAGACATTGAAGAACCTTCAAACCCTTGGGAGAGTAGGCGCGGAGTGCATTTTATTGAACGAAATCGCATTGGCGCTTAGAGCCACAAGGGAATAGAGCCTATTTGATGTCTTTTGCCGAAAGACAAGGATATTTCAGCAAGTGAAAAAAGATTGTGAAATTTTATCAAATGTATAGAAAAGGAAATATAAAAATGGAAAAATTTAAAATAACTGCAACACAATTTATTAAAGGTGAATTTGAATTTGACAAGGAGCAATTTGAGATACCGGAAGTGCTAAGAGTTGATTTCTCCAAAGCTAGAGAAAAATATGAATATGTTGAAATTAACGGAGAAAGTACCAAAACTGATAAAATTGAACGTTACACGGCTTATTCTAAAGATGGAGAATTGGCTCAATTCTTAGAAGAAAAAGGTATGTTTTCCGAGATTGAAGAATTGAAGGATTTTGCCTTTGAGATTTCAGGAGATTTAGAAAAAGTTAAAATGTTTAAAGAAAAAGGTCTAACTCGTTATATCACTCTGACAGATTATGCTATTAAACCAAAATGGAATGGTTCAAGACAATGCTTTGATGGTATTAAATTAGAGGTGAGAGAATTTGAAGAGGAGTAATACGGTCACTATTGACTGGTTTGCTAATACAGTCAAACCAGTTGATGATGTCGACTATATGAAATCTTGTAAATATGTAATTGAAGAACTATTAAAATTAAATTTTAATGATTTCGTTCTTGAGTTGTACGGTACAAACCGATATAATCATCATTTTGCCTATGTAGATATTAAGGTATATTTTTCTCTTAATGATGATAATTCAATGAATTATGGAATGGGAATATTTACCGAGATGAGAGGGCATGGTTGTAGGCGATATGAACAATTTATGGACGGTTCGGTTAATAACTGGAGTGCTTTAGTAAGTAGGTATCTAAATGATTGTGCTCATTTTACAAGGCTAGATGTAGCAAATGATATTTATGATGGAAGTTTATCAGTTCAGAAAATATACGAATATTGCAAACAAGGTCTATGCATTAGCTATTCAAAAAAATATGAGTATCATGAAACTGGCAGACTTGAAGATGGGGAAATCGTTGGAGAAACTATAAATATTGGGAAAAAAGGAAGTAACTCGCAACAGTGGGGTGTATATAATAAGTTAATGGAACAAGGAGAGAAAGCAAGCGATATTGGAATTACTTCGTGGATTCGTTCAGAGTTAAGATTGTTCGGTGACAAGGCTGTATTATTTGCTCAAAATATGGCTATGAAGAAACCATTGAAAGATTTGTTTTTCTCTGTATTAGCAAGTCACTATCGTTTTGTTTTATCAGACAAATACTCAATAGATACAAAAAAATCTAGAAGGGAAACTGTTTCATGGTGGAATGAATATATTCAAACAAAGGAACGTACAAAATTGAAGACAGTTAGAGAAGAAACCACTTTACTTAAGTCAAAAGAATTTTTAGAAACTCAAGTTGCTCGAACACTTACCAAGGTTTATAAGGCTTATGAGAGTTCTCAAGGGGTAGAATCTGCAAATGCGTATATAAATTATTTGTTAGTTCTTGGCCTTGAAAAGATGAATGATAAAGACCATACAGAAGTCAAAGAATTTTCCGTAGAGCAAAATAATAGTTTTTCCTGGGGGAAATAAAAATGACTAAAAAAATTGTGATGTTCTTTGATGAAAGGTTAAATACTGACTTTCGTATAGTACGCTTTGGGAAGTGTATACCAGTAAGGCAAGAAATAGATAACATCTATATTTTCCTGAATGATAGGAATTTATGGGCTAGATGCAAAAAAAAGATGCGTGAAAATCAATCACACATCAAATACAAAAAACTATATAAAGTATAACATACAAAAAGGAGAAAGACAATGACAAAATTTGTTACTAAAAATGATTTAATGAAACTCGGCTTTTCATCATGGCAAGGTATGATGTTAGTAAAGCAAGCTAAAACAAAATTAGCAAACCAAGGGCTAACATGGTATGAAAGTAAGGGTTTAGGACGTGTACCTCTTGAAACAGTTGAGGAAATTTTGGGAGTGAAAATAGATGAAGATATCTTGTTAGATACGGAAATCAAGGAAAATGCCTAAAATATCTAGTATTTACCCTATGAGTAATGGCACGTATAGAGCGACTGTTTCTCTAGGTTTTGATGTTCAGACTGGCAAAAGGATACAAAAGTTTAAGAATGGCTTTAAAACGCAAAAGGAAGCTCAAGAGTGGCGCTTACGTATGCTTGCTGATTTTGGTAAAGGTTCTATAACCGTTAATAGTACAATGACTTTTAAAAAGTTTCTTGATGATTATTTTATACCAGACTATAAAAGCCAAGTAAGAAAACGTACTTTTGATATGACACAATCAAAATTTAAAAGACTGTCATATTTTGAGAATATGAAGTTATCGGATATTCAAGCACCTCATGTTAAGCAATGGCAAAATTCAATGTTTATAGAGGGATTGTCTAATAATTATATTCGTTCTGTTCATCAAATCTTACAACAAGTCTTTGATTTAGCAGTTAAACTAGGTATGTTATCAAGTAATGTTGCTAAAACGGTGGGAAACGTAAAGAAAGACCGCCCTAAAGTTGATTTTTGGACAGTGGAAGAATTTCAGCTATTTATTAGTACATTTGATAAATCTAATATCTATGAATTATTGTACTTTACTACATTTTGGTTTTTCTTCATGACTGGAGTTAGAACAAGTGAATTACAAGCTATTGAATGGTCGAAAATAGATTTTGAAAAAGGTACTGTTTTAATAGACTGTTCAATGTATTATAAAAGCCAAAAAGAGTGGTATCTTACTGATACAAAATCTATATCAGGTGTAAGGCTTTTGTATCTTGATGATGATACATTAGAACATTTGAAATATTGGAAGAAAGCACAATCTCAGATAGGAGAATGTAAATTTGTATTTTCCATAGCAGATAGTCCGTTGGTAAAATCAACTCTTAAACGTGTTCTAAAATCTCATAGTGATTACGCAAAAATAAAATCAATAAGGATCCACGATTTAAGGCACTCTCATGCCAGCTTTATGCTCTCTCTAGGAATGAATGATTTAGAAATGCAAAATCGTCTAGGACATGCTGATATTAAGACAACACTTGGAACGTACTCTCATTTAAGACCAAATGCTATGAAAGAAGTAGCTACTAGAATGACTGGGAAAGTAGTGGTGAGTGATAATAATATCAGAAAAAGTAAATTTAATGGCAATCAGCATACTAAAAATTTTCAATCTAAAGTTTTGTCTGACTAGCGAAGTCTGTCCGATTAAACTTTAGATTCATACGGTAAACTATTGAAGTTTACCGTATTATTAGTTATAATTCATATACAAGGGAGCAGTATAATGAAAAAAGAAAATGTTGTTGGTGAGTTTGAATATAATAATGATTTTTACCGTGTTTATGAATTGCGTGAAGATAATGAAGATTATGCTAGAATTGTTAGCGACTCTAAGAAAGGTATGTATATAGAAAGTACCAAAAGGGTTAAAAAGATATTAGGTTTAAATACTGAAAAATAGTTTTTGTTGTTAAATTGTTGTTAAAGCAAAATAAAAAGCCTTAGAAATATTGATTTCTGTACTGACCCCAAAAAGTTAGACAATTAATTTATCCGAAGGATTTAGTTCTGTATTGTACAGGGCTAAGTCCTTTTAGTTTTACCTTAATTCGTTTATTGTTGTAGTAATCAATATAGTCTACAA
>NZ_WIJO01000092.1:0-4338 GCF_009496205.1 Streptococcus mitis | reverse complement strand
ATTTGTCCTTTCTCGAGCTTAGCTTTTCTTCAACCCACTACAGTTGACAAAGAGCCAAATTAAAAAGCTAGAGTTCCGCAATTGGAAATCTCTAGCTTTTTTGTGGCTGAGAACTATTTTGTCTCAGATTCTTTTAGTGTCTGACTTAAATAATTGTTCTTCTGGGAACTAAATCGAATTAAGCTTCGATTTCTGTAACCATACCTGAACCAACAGTACGTCCACCCTCACGGATAGAGAATGTAGTACCTTGTTCTACGGCGATTGGGTGGATCAACTCAACGTCGATTGTCACGTTATCACCAGGCATTACCATTTCAGTACCTGCTGGAAGTTCGATTGAACCTGTAACGTCAGTAGTACGGAAGTAGAATTGTGGACGGTAGTTGTTGAAGAATGGAGTGTGACGTCCACCTTCTTCTTTAGTAAGGATGTAAACTTCACCTTTGAATTTAGTGTGTGGGTTGATTGAACCTGGTTTAGCAATAACTTGTCCACGTTCGATTTCATCACGTTGAACACCACGAAGAAGGACACCTACGTTATCTCCGGCAAGACCTTCGTCAAGTTGTTTACGGAACATTTCAACACCAGTAACAACTGCTTTTTGAGTTTCTTCTTTGATACCAACGATTTCGATTTCGTCGTTGACTTTAACGATACCACGGTCGATACGTCCTGAAGCAACTGTACCACGACCAGTGATTGAGAATACGTCTTCGACTGGAAGAAGCAATGGTTTGTCAGTGTCACGTTCTGGTTCTGGGATGTACTCATCAACTGTGTTCATCAATTCCATAACGATATCTTCGTATTTAGTGTCACCTTCAAGGGCTTTAAGAGCTGAACCTTGGATAACTGGAAGATCGTCACCTGGGAAGTCGTATTCTGACAATAGGTCACGGATTTCCATTTCAACCAATTCAAGCAATTCTTCGTCGTCAACCAAGTCAACTTTGTTCATGAAGACGATAAGGTGTTTAACACCAACCTGACGTGAAAGAAGGATGTGCTCACGAGTTTGTGGCATTGGTCCGTCAGTTGAAGCTACTACAAGGATAGCTCCGTCCATTTGAGCGGCACCAGTGATCATGTTTTTAACGTAGTCCGCGTGTCCTGGAGCGTCGATGTGAGCGTAGTGACGTTTTTCAGTTTCGTACTCAACGTGCGCAGTGTTGATTGTGATACCGCGTTCGCGTTCTTCTGGAGCAGCATCGATAGACGCATAGTCTTTAGGTTGGTTAACAGCTGAAGGCAAGCGACGTGCCAAAACAGTTGTGATAGCTGCTGTCAAAGTAGTTTTACCGTGGTCAACGTGTCCGATAGTACCAATGTTAACGTGTGGTTTACTACGATCGTATTTTTCTTTTGCCATTTGAGTAAAAGCCTCCAATAAAATATATTTTATAGATAGACAGTAGGCAATACAGTCTAACTTTCCTTACTATTTTATCAAATTTCAGCTAAATTGCAAGTGTTTTACAAAGTTTTTGTGAATTATTCTTAATCTGCTAATCTAAACGGTATTTCTACTCCCATCACTTCTTTAATGAAAAAGAAAAATCAGGAATATCCTGACTTTTACTTAGCTAATTGTCTTTCTCGTTCTTTCATTATTTTATGATTTTCATACAAACGTGATAAAAACTTAGAAATTTCTTTTAAGATAGAATAGGTTGGTACTGCAACAATCATACCAATGACACCATAGATATTACTTGATAACAAAAGTAATACTAAAATCGTAATTGGATGGACTTTCATCACTCCACCAACGATTCGAGGGTAGAGGATATTTCCATCCACTTGTTGAATAATCAGCATATAAATAACTGCAATCAGCATTCTATGGGGATCAGTAAAGACATTGGCGATAATCATCGGAATCAGACCAATACTTGGTCCTACATAAGGAATGAGATTGGCTAATCCTGAAAAGATAGCGAAGACCAAAGCGTATTTCAAACCGATTACACTATATCCGATAAAGGCCAAACAGCCAATAATAATCGCATCAATGGCAACTCCACTAATATAGCGAGCGATTGTAGTATTCAAATTCTTTAAAAGACCTGCAATATGCAACTTATCTCTCTTTAAAACAGTGCGCTCAAGCATCGGCAAAAATTTGTTACCATCTAACAAAAAATAAACCAAAAACACAGGGGTCATAATAATAATCAAAACGGTACTAAAGAGAGCTGATAGAACACTTCCGACACTATTGGTAACGCTATTTAGGATATTTTGTAAAATATCTACATAGGATAGATTTAACTGTTGAATAGTCGCTTGAATATCTAAATTTTGAAAGGCTGGATAAGTAGATAAATCCACAATCAAATCTTGCAAACGGCTATAAATTGTCTGACTTGTTGCTATCAAACTGGTCAACTGATTAATCAAAATCGGTAAGAGATAGACTACCCCAATAACTAGCCCCCAGACAAAAGCACACAAGGTTAGTAGAATACCAATGATACGGTTAATTTTGAAATACTTTTGTAAAAAATTTACAATAGGATTGGTCAAATAATATAAAAAACCACCTAAAAGAAAGGGAATCATTATAGTGTTTGCGACACTTACAAAAGGCGTTATAATCCCACCCATCTGTCTCCATAAATAAAAGATGATGGTTAATAGTAAAATCTCACTGGTCCAAAAAAATAATTTATTCTTACGAAACATGAAGTACCTCCATTCATCTATTTTACCACACTTTCAAAAAAGCTTCTTTCTTATATCATGAAACTGGGAATATTTTTTTCTTTATGATAGAATAAACTTACTATGAAAAAAATAATTTTAACTCTCCTAAGCCTTTCCGTTATTGGGGCAGCATCTACTGTTGATGCTCAAGATTTTAATATTGCTGCTAAACATGCAATTGCTGTTGAGGCAAATACCGGTAAAATTCTCTATGAGAAAGATGCAACCCAGCCAGTTGAAATTGCTTCGATCACAAAATTGATTACTGTTTATCTTGTCTATGAAGCCTTGGAAAACGGTAGTATTACACTATCAACTCCGGTAGATATCTCTGATTATCCATACAAATTAACGACAAATTCTGAAGCGAGTAACGTTCCTATGGAGGCTCGTAATTATACCGTCGAACAACTACTGGAAGCAACCCTAGTATCCAGTGCTAACAGTGCAGCTATTGCGTTAGCTGAAAAAATTGCTGGCTCAGAAAAAGATTTCGTCGATATGATGAGGGCAAAGCTCTTGGAATGGGGCATTCAGGATGCCACTGTTGTCAATACGACGGGTCTTAACAATGAGACTTTAGGGGATAACATTTACCCAGGATCTAAAAAAGATGATGAAAACAAGCTCAGTGCTTATGATGTCGCTATCGTTGCTCGCAATCTCATCAAAAAATACCCACAAGTCTTAGAAATCACTAAAAAACCTTCATCTACTTTTGCTGGGATGACAATCACTTCTACCAACTACATGTTAGAAGGCATGCCTGCTTATCGCGGTGGTTTTGATGGCCTTAAGACAGGAACAACAGACAAAGCTGGAGAATCTTTTGTTGGTACTACTGTCGAAAAAGGGATGAGGGTTATCACAGTTGTTTTGAATGCAGATCATCAAGACAATAATCCTTACGCTCGCTTCACAGCTACATCTTCACTAATGGATTATATCTCTTCTACATTCACACTTCGTAAAATCGTTCAGAAAGGTGATGCTTATCAAGATAGCAAAGCCCCTGTACAAGATGGAAAAGAAGATACTGTCACTGCTGTTGCCAAAGATGATATCACTCTAATTGAACGTGTTGGGAGTCAAGCTTCCCAATCTATTCAATTCACACCTGATTCTAAGGCAATTCCAGCACCACTTGAAGCCGGAACAGTGGTTGGACATTTGACTTATGAAGACTCAGACTTGATTGGTCAAGGTTACATTACCACAGAGCGTCCTAGTTTTGAAATGGTAGCAGAAAAGAAAGTTGAAAAAGCCTTCTTCTTAAAAGTTTGGTGGAATCAATTTATCCGATTTATCAACGAAAAATTATGATATTATAAACTTCTTAAAGCTAAAAAATTAATATTATATTTAAAAAGAACTGAGTCTGAATTGTAATGAGCTCTTCTTTTTAAAACTTTTATTTATAGATATCGCTTTGAATTATAATAAAATTTATCCTATACAGAACGAAACTTGGTTAACAATAGAACTTAATTACAGCAAAAAGAGTCTGGGACAATAGTCCCTTATTTCCAAAAAAAGCAACGGATTTGCCGTTGCTTTTTTGCATGGTTACGATAGTCTTGGTAAAATAGAATTGCTTAATAAATCATTTAGAAAGGCCATCCCATG
>NZ_WIJO01000091.1:0-4537 GCF_009496205.1 Streptococcus mitis | reverse complement strand
GATTTCGAAACTTTGAAAACTTCAAAAAAAGGATTTTTATCGCTCTAAACATCAAAAAAGAAAGGACGAAATTTGTCCTTTCTCGAGCTTAGCTTTTCTTCAACCCACTACAGTTGACAAAGAGCCCAAAAAAACAGGCTCTCCGAAAACTCGGAAAGCCTTATTTAATGCTATTTCTAGCTTCCTCGCCTTTATATTTTAAGGCTCGGGATAAAAAGGTTCACTAGACCTTTTTATTTAGCGATTGGGTAAACAGAAACTTGTTTTTTATCGCGTCCTTTACGTTCAAAGCGTACTACGCCTTCAACTTTAGCGAACAAAGTATCGTCTCCACCACGTCCAACGTTTACACCTGGGTAGATGTGTGTACCACGTTGACGGTAAAGGATTGATCCACCTGTTACAGTTTGTCCGTCAGCTGCTTTAGCTCCAAGACGTTTTGCTTGTGAATCGCGTCCGTTTGATGTAGAACCTCCACCTTTTTTGTGGGCGAAAAGTTGCAAGTTGTTAAGAGTCATTTTTAACATAATGTTTTCCTCCGTGTTAGTTTTCTGTGATAACTCTGGTTTGGACGAACTCAGAAGAGTTCTCCGATAAGTTTGCCATACCTAAGAAAAATGATTCAAAGAATAACTGGGTCATTTCTCTCTGGTGTGAAGGAAGATCTTTTGGAATCTCAACCATCAGATAGCCACCTTCATCTTCGTTTAATTCTAGGATTGGTTCATAGCCTGCAAATTTTTCAATAGAATTGATAAAGTTAATGGCAAGCGTAGAAACCGATGCACACACGACATCTAAGCCGTATTCGCCACTCTCGGCGTGTCCAGTAATTTCCGCACTCCTCAGCTCGCCATCTTCGGCTCTCTCAAAGACTGCTTGTATCATGTGTTCTCCTTAAAATTAAGCGTTGATTGCGTTGATGACAACTTTTGTATATGGTTGACGGTGACCTTGTTTACGGTGGCTACCTTTTTTAGGTTTGTACTTGTAAGTAACAACTTTCTTTTGTTTTCCTTGTTTTTCAACAGTTCCAACTACAGTAGCTCCAGCAACAAGTGGAGTTCCGACAACAGTGTTTTCACCACCAACAAGAACAACTTCGTTAAAAGTAACTTCTTGACCAGCTTCAACGTTCAATTTTTCAACGTAAACTGCTTGACCAACTTCAACTTTAACTTGTTTTCCGCCAGTTTTGATAATTGCGTATGTGCTCATTATGCACCTCCTATGATTTTTATGGGTTTCCCCGAATTTTTTGTGAAGACTCGCCTAGCATCGTGGGACGAACCACTTAAACTTGAATAATCAAGCAACGATGTTCGTGCGGTTGCACAGGAACGTGCATAGTCAACTCTTCAAGTATAGCATATCTCCTATTTTCTTACAAGTAATAACACCTAAAATGAAGCTTTTTCTTTTACTTTTTTCTGCCAAGAGGCAAAAAGCATGCTAATGTAAAAAATGCTCATCATAATAGGAACACCAAGAATAGTCTTTTCATGATAGAAAATCGTCACATAAGCTGAAAAGACAACACCAAGGACAAAACTACTAAGCAGGCTTACAAAGATAATCCCTTCACGTAAAAAAGGAGTGTGCTTGGTTCGGAAATAATCTCCAAAAGCTAGCATTGTTCGTTTGATATTCCCTGTCATAAAGGCATTATTGTAGGCAATACCCGAAACCTCACCAAAAGCAGTTGTCACCAAGCCCATACAAAAGGCTAAGGGCGGTACTAGATAGATATTATCTACAGTTTGCGGCACAAAACCAATAATTATTGATAAGATTGCCAAAGGAATCAGTGACAGAATTGGCTTTTTCACAATTCTCAATTTTTCCTTATAAATCGTTAGTAAAAAGACCCCCATCATAAAAGCTAGCAAGGTCATTACTTTGGCACTAGCATCTGAAACATTGTGTTGAATGAGCCCCACTGATAGAAAGACGACATTCCCAGTTTGTCCAGCTACAAGAGTATTCCCTCGCACAATAAAAGTATAGGCGTCTACATATCCTGCACAAAAAGTCAAAAAAAGCGCTAGCCTCTTAGACTGACGTGATATTTTTCTTATAGGTAATAACCTCATTTTCCCTCCCATTTCATTTACTCATCTCATTATTGTACCACTTTCTTTGGAAAAGACCTAGTAGCTTATTTGAAATTTTTTACCCTCTGTTGGATAGTCCCGTCTATCTATGTTATAATGAAAGAAGAATTTGAAATCGGAAAAAGGAGTAACTATGCTTAAATTAGGTGTCATCGGAACAGGGGCTATCAGCCACCACTTCATAGAAGCAGCCCATTCCAGTGGAGAATACAAGCTGGTCGCAGTCTATTCTAGAAAACTAGAAACTGCGGCAACCTTTGCTTCTCGCTATCAGAATATCCAACTCTTTAATCAATTAGAGGACTTCTTCAAGAGCTCCTTTGATGTTGTCTATATTGCTAGTCCAAACTCCTTGCATTTTGCTCAGGCAAAAGTTGCATTATCTGCTGGAAAACACGTCATTCTTGAAAAGCCAGCTGTCACTCAACCACAAGAATGGCTGGATTTGGTTCAAACAGCTGAGAAAAATCACTGTTTTATCTTCGAAGCAGCTCGTAATTACCACGAAGAAGCTTTTACTACTATCAAAAACTTTTTAGCAGACAAGCAAATTTTAGGGGCAGATTTCAACTATGCCAAGTATTCTTCCAAAATGCCGGACTTGTTAGCTGGACAGACACCAAATGTCTTTTCAGACCGTTTTGCTGGTGGAGCGCTTATGGATTTGGGGATCTATCCTCTCTACGCTGCCGTTCGTCTCTTTGGAAAAGCTCAAGACGCGACCTATCAGGCTCAACAACTTGACAATAGCATGGACCTGAATGGAGACGGAATCCTCTTATACCCTGACTTTCAAATTCATATAAAAGCTGGGAAAAACATCACTTCCAATCTTCCTTGCGAAATTTATACGACAGATGGAACCTTGACCCTCAACACCATCGAGCATATCCGCTCAGCTATTTTTACAGACCATAAAGGAAATGACATTCATCTTCCTATCCAGCAAGCACCCCACACCATGATTGAGGAAGTCGCTGCATTTGCAAACATGATGAAAGAACCTGACCAATCTCTCTACCAAGACTGGCTGAACGATGCAGCTCATGTCCACCACCTATTTTATACCATGCGCCAGACTGCTGGCATTAGATTTGAGGCAGAAAAATGAAAAACAAACTACCGACTGAATGGCAAGAACTGAGTGACCAACTCGGTTTCCAAGAATTCACTCCCATTCAAACCCAACTATTTGAGCCCCTTCTTGCTGGAGAAAACCTCTTAGGAGTGAGCCCAACAGGAACTGGTAAGACCCTAGCTTACCTCCTGCCAAGTCTTCTCAGACTACAAAAGAAAAAAGCCCAACAACTCTTGATTCTAGCACCAAATACAGAACTTGCTGGACAGATTTTCGAAGTGTGTAAAACATGGGCTGAAGCTATCGGCTTGACTGCCCAACTCTTCTTATCAGGTTCGAGTCAGAAACGCCAGATTGAACGTCTAAAAAAAGGACCAGAAATTCTGATTGGAACTCCTGGCCGTATCTTTGAACTAATTAAATTGAAAAAAATCAAGATGATGAATGTGGAAACCATCATCCTGGATGAATTCGACCAATTGCTAGATGATTCTCAGATTCACTTTGTCGAGAAAATCACTCACTACGCACCGCGTGACCACCAACTCGTCTACATGAGTGCGACGACCAAGTTTAACAAAGAAAAAATTGCGCCTAACACACGTACCATTGATCTTTCTGACCAAAAATTGGACAACATTCAACATTTCTATATGCAGGTGGACCAGCGTCACCGAGTGGATATGCTACGAAAATTGGCTCATGTTGAGGATTTCCGCGGACTAGTCTTTTTTAACAGCCTATCAGACCTTGGGAGTGCCGAGGAAAAACTACAGTATCGTGATATATTGGCTGTTTCCCTCGCTAGCGATGTCAATGTCAAATTTAGAAAAGTCATCTTAGAAAAGTTTAAAGATAAGCAACTAACCCTGCTTCTTGCAACTGACCTTTTGGCTCGTGGGATTGATATCGATAGCCTAGAATGCGTCGTAAACTTTGATGTTCCTAGAGATATTGAAACCTACACTCACCGTGCTGGCCGTACAGGTCGCATGGGTAAAGAAGGTTATGTTATCACTCTCGTCACTCATCCAGAAGAAATCAAAAAACTCAAGAAGTTCGCAAGTGTACGTGAAATTGTCCTAAAAAATCAAGAACTCTATATCAAATAAGGTTAGCTCTCGCCAACCCCTGATTGAAGATAAAGTCCTTAGAGTACAAGTTTCTAAGGACTTTATCTTCAATCTGAGTCTGGGACAAAAGTCTAACCTTAAATATAAAGGCTCTATAATATTTGTAGTGGGTAAATCCCCTATGGATATTATGGAGCCTATTTTGTTGTAGAAAAAAAGTCCCATATCATCTATAATGAAAAGCGACCAAACTATCATTAGAAAGAATCATA
>NZ_WIJO01000090.1:0-4698 GCF_009496205.1 Streptococcus mitis | reverse complement strand
CATATGAATCTTTCTAATGAGTTGTTTAGTCGCTTTTCATTATAGGTTATATGGGACTTTTTTTCTACACAAAAATAGGCTCCATAATATCTATAGGGGGGTTACCCACTACAAATATTATAGAGCCTTTTTTCTTTACACAGCCCTAAATTGGCCCTTAAAACTGAAAATCTCTTTTTAAAGAATTCCCAAATGCTCTCCAGTCCCGTTTTAAAGTGACTCAGGGGGCTTTTTTTGATATAATAAAAAGGACTGTTATCAGTTAGAAAGAGGTTGGTATGAAAGAATTACAAACTGTACTAAAGAACCATTTTGCAATCGAATTTGCAGACAAAAACTTACTGGAAACTGCCTTTACTCATACGAGTTATGCCAATGAGCACCGCCTCTTAAAAATTTCACACAATGAGCGCTTGGAATTTTTAGGAGACGCTGTTCTACAGTTATTGATTTCAGAATATCTGTATAAAAAATATCCTAAAAAGCCTGAAGGCGACTTGTCCAAACTTCGTGCTATGATTGTCCGCGAGGAGAGTTTGGCTGGCTTTGCGCGTGATTGCCAGTTTGACCAGTTTATCAAGCTGGGTAAGGGGGAAGAAAAATCTGGTGGTCGAAATCGTGACACCATTCTTGGCGATGCCTTTGAAGCCTTCCTCGGTGCCCTCCTATTGGACAAGGATGTGGCCAAGGTCAAGGAATTTATCTACCAAGTCATGATTCCTAAGGTTGAAGCAGGCGAATTTGAGATGATTACAGACTACAAAACCCATCTCCAAGAGTTACTTCAGGTCAATGGGGATGTGGCTATCCGTTATCAGGTGATTTCTGAAACGGGTCCTGCTCACGATAAGGTATTTGATGTAGAAGTTCTAGTTGAAGGTAAGAGCATTGGTCAAGGTCAAGGTCGTTCTAAGAAATTAGCAGAGCAGGAAGCTGCCAAAAATGCCGTTGAGAAAGGGCTGGATTCATGTATTTAAAGGAAATCGAAATTCAGGGATTCAAGTCTTTTGCTGACAAGACTAAGGTTGTCTTTGACCAAGGTGTGACGGCAGTTGTTGGACCCAATGGATCTGGAAAGTCCAATATTACAGAAAGTCTTCGTTGGGCCTTGGGGGAGTCTAGTGTCAAGAGTCTCCGTGGCGGCAAGATGCCTGATGTCATTTTTGCTGGAACTGAAAGTCGCAAACCGCTCAATTATGCTTCTGTAGTTGTAACTCTGGATAATCATGACGGATTTATCAAGGATGCAGGTCAAGAAATCAGAGTAGAACGCCATATCTATCGTAGTGGGGATAGTGAATACAAAATTGACGGCAAGAAAGTCCGTCTACGTGATATTCATGATCTTTTCTTGGACACAGGTTTGGGACGAGATTCTTTCTCCATCATTTCCCAAGGCAAGGTTGAGGAGATTTTTAACTCCAAACCTGAGGAACGTCGTGCTATTTTCGAAGAAGCTGCAGGAGTTTTGAAATACAAGACTCGCAGAAAAGAAACTGAGAGCAAGCTGCAGCAAACTCAAGATAATCTAGACCGCTTAGAGGACATTATCTACGAGTTGGACAATCAAATCAAGCCCCTTGCAAAACAAGCCGAGAATGCCCGTAAGTTTCTAGACTTGGAAGGTCAACGTAAGGCTATTTATTTAGACGTGCTGGTTGCTCAAATCAAGGATAATAAGGATGAACTAGAGTCGACAGAAGAAGAGTTGGCTCAGGTTCAGGAACTATTGACGAACTATTACCAAAAGCGAGAAAAATTAGAAGAAGAAAATCAAACTCTTAAAAAGCAACGCCAAGATTTACAGACTGAAATGGCCAAAGACCAAGGCAGTTTGATGGACTTGACCAGTTTGATTAGTGAGTTAGAGAGAAAATTAGCCCTATCAAAACTGGAGTCCGAGCAAGTAGCCCTGAATCAACAGGAAGCACAAGCCCGTTTGGCTACTTTAGAGGATAAGCGAAATTCACTCAGCAAAGAAAAATCTGATAAGGAAAGCTCTTTAGCTCTGTTAGAGGAAAATCTAGTCCAAAATAATCAAAAACTGAATCGATTAGAGGCTGAATTACTAGCTTTTTCAGATGATCCCGATCAGATGATTGAGCTCTTGCGTGAACGCTTTGTAGCCCTTTTACAAGAAGAAGCGGATGTTTCAAACCAGTTGACCCGTATCGAAAACGAGTTGGAAAATAGTCGTCAGCTTTCTCAAAAACAAGCAGATCAATTAGAAAAGCTGAAAGAACAGTTGGCTACAGCTAAAGAGAAGGCTAGTCGGCAAAAAGAAGAGCTTGAAACTGCCAAGGAACAGGTTCAGAAATTATTGGCCGACTATCAAATCTGTGCCAAGGAGCAAGAGGAGCAGAAAACTTCCTATCAAACTCAACAAAGTCAACTCTTTGACCGTCTGGATAGTCTCAAAAACAAGCAGGCTAGAGCCCAAAGTTTGGAAAACATCCTGAGAAATCATAGTAACTTTTATGCAGGTGTTAAGAGTGTTCTCCAAGAAAAAGACCGCCTTGGTGGGATTATTGGAGCAGTTAGTGAGCACCTGACCTTTGATGTGCATTATCAAACTGCTCTAGAGATTGCGCTTGGAACCAGCAGTCAGCATATCATCGTAGAAGATGAAAACGCGGCAACCAAGGCGATTGATTTCCTTAAACGAAACAGAGCTGGTCGTGCAACCTTCCTTCCGTTGACAACAATCAAGGCGCGTACGATTTCTAGTCAGAACCAAGATGCTATTGCTGCAAGTCCAGGATTTCTGGGTATGGCTGATGAGCTGGTGACATTCAATAATAGGTTGGAAGCTATTTTCAAGAACTTGCTAGCTACGACGGCTATCTTTGATACCGTAGAACATGCGCGTGCGGCAGCTCGTCAAGTTCGTTATCAGGTTCGTATGGTAACCCTTGATGGGACAGAGTTACGTACAGGTGGTTCCTATGCAGGTGGAGCTAATCGCCAGAATAATAGCATTTTCATCAAGCCAGAACTGGAACAATTACAAAAAGAAATTGCTGAAGAAGAAGCAAGCTTGCGTACAGATGAAGCGAGTTTGAAGGCCTTGCAAGATGAGATGGCTAGATTGACAGAAAGATTAGAAGCCATCAAATCTCAAGGTGAGCAGGCTCGTATTAAGGAGCAGGGCTTGTCCCTTGCTTATCAGCAGACCAGTCAGCAAGTTGAAGAACTGGAAACTCTTTGGAAACTTCAAGAAGAAGAATTAAATCGTCTTTCTGAGGGAGATTGGCAAACGGATAAGGAAAAATGCCAAGAGCGCCTTACTACTATCGCCAGTGACAAGCAAAATCTGGAAGCTGAGATTGAAGAGATTAAGTCTAACAAAAATGCCATCCAAGAACGCTATCAAAACTTGCAGGAAGAGGTATCGCAAGCTCGCTTACTTAAGACAGAACTGCAAGGGCAAAAACGTTATGAAGTGGCTGATATTGAGCGTTTAGGCAAGGAATTGGATAATTTAGATATCGAACAAGAGGAAATCCAGCGTATGCTCCAAGAAAAAGTTGACAATCTTGAGAAAGTTGATACGGATTTGCTCAGTCAGCAGGCCGAAGAAGCCAAATCTCAGAAAACAAATCTCCAACAAGATTTGATTCGCAAGCAGTTTGAATTGGATGATATAGAAGGTCAGCTGGATGATATTGCCAGTCATTTGGACCAGGCTCGCCAGCAGAATGAAGAGTGGATTCGCAAGCAAACTCGTGCTGAAGCCAAGAAAGAAAAGGTCAGCGAGCGCTTGCGCCATCTACAAAGTCAATTAACAGACCAGTACCAGATTAGCTATACTGAAGCTCTTGAAAAGGCGCATGAGTTGGAAAATCTCAATCTGGCAGAGCAAGAGGTTAAGGATTTAGAGAAGGCTATTCGCTCGCTGGGCCCTGTCAACTTGGATGCTATTGAACAGTATGAAGAAGTACACAGCCGTCTGGATTTCCTAAATAGCCAGCGAGATGATATTTTATCAGCGAAAAATTTGCTCCTTGAAACCATTACAGAAATGAATGATGAGGTTAAGGAACGCTTTAAATCAACCTTTGAGGCTATTCGTGAGTCCTTTAAAGTGACCTTCAAGCAGATGTTTGGCGGAGGTCAGGCTGACCTGATCTTGACTGAGGGAGACCTGCTGACAGCTGGGGTTGAGATTTCTGTCCAACCACCGGGTAAGAAAATCCAGTCTCTCAACCTCATGAGTGGTGGGGAAAAAGCCCTATCGGCTCTTGCTTTGCTTTTCTCTATCATTCGAGTTAAGACTATTCCGTTTGTTATCTTGGATGAGGTAGAGGCTGCGCTGGACGAAGCCAATGTCAAACGCTTTGGAGATTACCTAAACCGCTTTGATAAGGACAGTCAATTTATCGTCGTAACCCACCGTAAGGGAACCATGGCAGCGGCCGATTCTATCTATGGAGTGACCATGCAAGAATCAGGTGTCTCAAAAATTGTTTCGGTGAAGTTAAAAGATTTGGAAGAAACAGTAGACTAGTTACCAAACGATAGCATCTCTTAAGAGGTGCTATTTTTTAAAACTAACATCTTGAATGATTTTTAGGCTCTTTGTCAACTGTAGTGGGTTGAAGAAAAGCTAATATCTAGAAAGGACAAATTTCGTCCTTTCTTTTTTGATATTCAGAGCGATAAAAATCCGTTTTTTGAAGTTTTCAAAGTTCCGAAATC
>NZ_WIJO01000008.1:0-49944 GCF_009496205.1 Streptococcus mitis | reverse complement strand
ATATGAATCTTTCTAATGAGTTGTTTAGTCGCTTTTCATTATAGGTCATATGGAACTTTTTTTCTACAACAAAATAGGTTCCATAATATCCATAGGGGATTTACCCACTACAAATATTATAGAGCCAAATAAACTTAAAAAGCAAGCCGAGATTGGCTTGCTTCTTTCCATCTCCAAAAGTGATTTGCCTGCTTAACGAGGTGGCAGTCCAAGGGCAATGCGACCGTAGCGACTGATTCGTGTAATCTTCCAGGCAGGCGACCAGGTAACTTCAACCTTGACATCTTCGATACCCTCGATTTGTTTCAGACCTGCGACAATTTCGATAGGCAAACTTTCGGCACAATCGCAGGCAGTGTCAGTGAAGGTCATGACAATCTTGCAGAGACCCGTTTCATCCAGATTGATTTCATAAATCAACCCTAGATTGTAAACATCCAATTCTACATCTGTATCAAAAACCTTCTCTAGTTTTTCGATAATTTGGTCTTGTAAGGCCAAAGCACGGTCATTGATTTTGATATCGTCTCTCATAGCAGTCCCTCCACACGATAAATATCCTCTATTTTCTCATAATTCTGACAATTTGGCAAGTTTTTGATGAATTTTCTGAAAAAATATGATAATATGTAGAAAATATTTAATTAAGGGGAAGCCTATGGAGCAGATTGGAAAAGTCTTTAGACAATTACGAGAGTCAAGAAATATCTCGCTGAGACAAGCAACTGGGGGACAATTTTCGGCGTCTATGTTGTCCCGCTTTGAAACTGGTCAGAGTGAGCTTTCGGTGGAAAAGTTTCTATTTGCCCTAGAAAATATATCTGCCAGTGTGGAGGAAATCCTCTTTCTGGCGAGAGGTTTTCAGTATGATACAGATTCTGAGTTGAGAAAAGAAATCCTAGATGTCTTGGATCCAAAGAATATAGCTCCGCTTGAGGACTTGTATCGCAGGGAGTATCAAAAGCATGCCCATTCTCAAAATAAACAGAAACATATTCTAAATGCCATTATTATCAAGTCTTATATGAAGAGCATGGATGAAAGAGTCGAGTTAACAGCAGAGGAAGCGAAAGTCCTTCATGATTATTTGTTTTCTACCGAGATTTGGGGAATCTATGAACTCCATTTATTTTCAGTCAGTTCTCCCTTTTTATCTGTTTCTCTTTTTACTAGATATGTACGAGAAATGGTACGTAAATCTGATTTTCTAATGGAAATGTCTGGCAATCGAAACCTTTTTCACACTATACTATTGAATGGCTTTTTAGCCAGCATTGAGTGTGAAGAATTTACCAATGCCTATTATTTTAAACGTGTTATCGAAGAGCATTTCTACGAGGAAAATGAGACCTATTTCCGAATTGTTTATTTGTGGGCAGAAGGTCTCCTTGATAGCAAACAAGGTAGAGTCAAGGAAGGCCAGAAAAAGATGGAAGATGCTGTCCGTATTTTTGAGATGCTAGGCTGTAACAAATCTGCCGAATACTACAGAAAAACCTCCGATTGTTGAATATTTGCAAACTAAGAAAATAATTTAAAATTTGAAGCGATAGAACTGTTGAGCTCTATCAGGCCATCAAAGAAGTTCTATCGTTTTTTGCTCATTTTGTTTGTTGCATATATTCAAAAGTTTTCCTCTAAAATTTCTTAGTGCTATACTATAATCATACTTCATATAAAACTTCGAACAAGAAGGGAGATTATCTATGAAACTATTGTTCAGAAATCAAGCTTATCGACTCTTGACTTTGTCACGCTTCTTTAATGCTTTTGGTGCTTCGATTTTCAATCTGGTCTTTATCGTCTATGCATCGACTCTGCCACAAGCATCTTTTGCTGTTGCTATGGCGAATATTGTCATGATTATTCCGACTCTCTTTACAGTTTTTGTAGGGATTCGGGCAGATTACACGAGAGACAAGGTCAAATGGATGGTCTATAGCGGTTTATTTCAGGCGGTTTTATTTTTTCTAGCAGCCCTAGTTGTTCAGCAAGCTAGTCTCTTTGCCTTTTCTAGCCTGTGCTTAATCAATGTCATTAGTGATGTTATCAGTGATTTTGCTGGTGGTTTGCGCATGCCTCTCATTAAGGAAAAAGTAGCTGAAGATGATTTGATGGAGGCTTACTCTTTTTCCCAGTTCATCACCTATATTTCAGCTATTGGTGGTCAAGCTTTTGGAGTCTGGCTCTTAGGTTTATCGGTCAACAATTTTTCCCTCGTTGCGGGAATCAATGCCTGTTTCTTCCTCGTATCAGCCTCTGTTCTCTTTTTAGGAAGAAGCAAATTGAGCCTGTCAATTTCATCTGCTGATGGTGAAATCCTAAAAAATGAGAAGCTTTCTATCAAAGAGCAGTTCCTGACAATTTACCGAAATTTACGCCTTGTTTTTCTTAAAGGTGGACAGAAAAACTTTGGTTTTATGCTCTTTGCTGTTTTGCTTATCAATGCCTTGGGTGGCGCCTTGGGTGGAATTTATAATATCTTCTTTTTGAGCCATTCACTTTTGGATTTTTCTTACACAGAGGCGTTATTTATCAGTCAATTCTGTGCTTTGTTAGCAATCATCATCAGTAGCCTTACGGGCAATGATTATGTTGGGAAACAGTCCTTGCCTAGATTGATGATGTGGGCGACTGTAGGACTCAGTCTAGTTGGTTTAGCTAACGTATTCAATCAAGTCGTGCTTGGTTTGCTATTTCTCTTTTTAACTCTGTATGTGTGTGGTAAAGTTACACCAAAGATTAGTGCCATGCTCATGAAAAATCTAGCTCCAGAGGTTTTAGCTCGTACCAGTAATTTTTTAGGCTTATTGTTTACCTTATCCGTACCTGTGGGAACAGCTTGTTTTTCACTTGTAGCCGTATGGAATATACAGTTGACTTGGATGCTATTTGTTGGTCTTTCCTTGCTAGCTATTCTTTTGACAATCCTTAATCTCAAAAATGATATCTAATACTCTTCGAAAATCTCTTCAAACCATGTCAACGTCGCCTTGCCGTAGGTATGGTTACTGACTTCGTCAGTTCTATCTACAACCTCAAAACACTGTTTTGAGCAACCTGCGGCTAGTTTCCTAGTTTGCTCTTTGATTTTCATTGAGTATAAATCCTAATTTTTTTCTCACTGTCTTAATCCCTCTATTTATGGTAAAATAAGACTATTAAGTTTAAAGAGGATTCCCTATGAAATTACAAAAACCAAAAGGAACGCAGGATATTTTACCTGCTGAGTCTGCTAAATGGCAGTACGTTGAGGGCTTTGCCCGTGAGATTTTCAAGCGCTATAACTATGCAGAAGTGCGCACGCCTATTTTTGAGCATTACGAGGTTATCAGCCGTTCTGTCGGAGATACAACGGATATCGTAACCAAGGAAATGTATGACTTTTATGACAAGGGTGATCGCCATATTACTCTCCGTCCAGAAGGAACAGCGCCAGTTGTCCGTTCCTACGTGGAAAATAAACTCTTCGCCCCAGAAGTGCAAAAGCCAAGTAAGTTCTACTACATGGGCCCTATGTTCCGCTATGAGCGTCCACAGGCAGGGCGTTTGCGCCAGTTCCACCAGATTGGTGTTGAGTGTTTTGGCTCTAGCAATCCAGCTACCGATGTGGAAACCATCGCTATGGCAGCTCATTTCTTGAAAGAAATCGGCATCCAAGGTGTTAAATTACATCTTAACACTCTTGGAAATCCTGGGAGTCGTGCGGCCTACCGTCAAGCCTTGATTGACTATTTGACACCGCTCAAGGAGACCTTGTCTAAGGATAGTCAACGTCGCTTGGAGGAAAATCCTCTCCGTGTCTTGGACTCTAAGGAAAAAGAAGACAAGGTAGCAGTAGAGAATGCGCCTTCTATCTTGGACTTCCTTGATGAAGAAAGCCAAGCTCATTTTGATGCTGTGCGTCAGATGTTGGAAAATCTTGGAGTAGACTACATCATCGATACCAATATGGTGCGTGGTCTGGACTACTACAATCATACTATTTTCGAGTTTATCACAGAGATTGAGGGCAATGATTTGACAGTCTGTGCGGGTGGTCGCTACGATGGTTTGGTTTCTTACTTTGGTGGCCCTGAAACTGCTGGCTTTGGTTTTGGACTTGGTGTAGAGCGCCTGCTTCTCATTCTTGAAAAGCAAGGTGTGGCCCTCCCTATCGAAAACGCCCTAGATGCCTATATCGCAGTCTTGGGTGATGGAGCAAATGTCAAGGCCTTGGAATTGGTACAGGCTCTTCGCCAACAAGGATTCAAAGCAGAGCGTGATTACCTCAACCGTAAGCTCAAAGCTCAGTTCAAGTCAGCCGATGTCTTTGCGGCTAAGACCCTCATCACCCTAGGAGAGAGTGAAGTCGAAAGCGGACAAGTAACGGTTAAGAACAACCAAACCCGAGAAGAATTGCAAGTATCACTTGAGACAATCAGCCAAAACTTCTCAGAAATCTTTGAAAAACTAGGCTTTTAATGATAGACAAACTGGTCAGAAAACTACTCTGACCTTTTTCTTTTGCAAAATGACAAAAATCATAAACTTTTTGACAAATATGCTTGTCAAAAAGAAAAAGATGTGTTACAATAAATTCAAGTTAAGAAATAGGAAGCAGAAAGGAGCTATGATGTGGGTAGTAGTATTTATACTATTTATGATTTTCTTTTATTCTAATAATTCTGAAAAAATTAAGAAACTAGAGAAGAAAATCAAAAAACTTGAGCGAAAAGAGAAAGGAAACGCAGAAATGTCGAGATTATTGCAAGAAATGATTGGAAAGAAACCAATTATAACGGGAGTGTATATTGGGCCAGATAACTGGGAAGTTGTGGATGTTGACGAGGAATGGGTCAAGCTACGCCGTGTTGATAAAAAGGGAAAAGAAAAATTCAAGTTGCAACGTATTGAGGATATCCAAACCGTTGAATTTGACGGAGAGTAGGTGTGTAACATGCAACTAAAAAATCGTCTAAAAGAGCTGCGGGCTCGCGATGGCCTCAATCAAACCGAACTAGCCAAGCTAGCAGAGGTTTCTAGACAGACCATTAGCCTATTAGAACGGGACGAATACACCCCGTCCGTTGTGATTGCCTTGAAAATATCTCAGATTTTCAACGAAACAGTCGAATCGGTATTTCGCTTGGAGGAGGACGAGTGATGAACAAGTATAAAGTGATTTATTATGTAGTTGCCATAGCTCTATTAGTCAGCGTATTTCTACTGATTGGGATAGACTTAGGCTGGTTTAATCCCTATCAAAGCGAAAAATTTATTTGGGCCTACTTTGCTCTTATCCCAGTCGTTGACTGGATTGAAAAGAAAGCAAACAATTTAGCAAGTGAAAAAGGAGAATGAATATGAAAAAGAAACGTGGATTGTTGTTATTTTTGATGTCTGTTGTCTCGGGAGCTTTCTTGTACATATTTGTAGATATGTTGAAGGCTGGTGCCGAACCCCATGGAATTATGTTAGATGTAAAAGTCTTGCTACCCTGGATATCAGCTATTGGTTTACTATTAGGTTTTGTTGGTATTCTTTTGACGTTCAATTTCTTAAAGAAAAGCAGAAAATTTCACTCCTTGTATCAAGAGGAAATAGATGATGATCTGAATGAAACCTATTATGTGCAGATGTATCGGAATCTCGAGTTTGGAACCATTACTTCTAATATTACAAGTGTAGCGATTTTATTGGCTCTTGTCATCTCAGGTAGTGAAGTAATTGTACTCGATGTAAGTCGTATAACATTTTCCCTTTCCTTTTTGGCATTAGTGCTGTTCTTGCAGAGTCAAAAATATCTTTCTAAAACAATTGCGATTGTTCGTCAGTTTGATTTGGCTCTTTTCTCTACACCAAAGGATATCTTGAACTATATTAATTCTTACGATGAAGGGGAGCGTCAGGCTAATTTGGAACAGAGTTTTAGAATTTTATTCCAATTAAATCAGTATGTCTTACCAGTCTTATATATTTTTCTTTTTTTCATTTCTTGCTTGACAGGAGAAATTCAGCTACTAGCCTTCTTGCTTGTCGGAGCGATACACATTTATATCAATGTGATGCAGTTACCTATGGTAAAACGCTATTTCAAATAAAGGAGTTTCTATGATTCGTGTTGAAAATGTAAGCAAAAGTTTTGGGAGCAAAAAAGCTCTTCATCAGATTTCTTTTGAGATTAAGGAGGGTGAAATCTTTGGTTTTCTTGGCCCTTCTGGCTCAGGTAAAACAACCATGATCAATGTCTTGACAGGTCAGTTGGCTGCAGATCAAGGTAACACAATTTTGTTAGGCAAGAATTCTCAAGATTTAACCTCAAATGATTTGGAACAAATTGGTATTGTTAGTGATGGCAGCGGTTTTTATGAAAAGATGAGTCTTTACAAAAATCTTCTCATCTATGCTAAGTTATATGGTCTCAAGTCAGATAGAGTAAATCAGGTGCTCCAACAGGTTGGATTGGCAGATGCTAAAGATATTATTGCAGAAAAGTTATCTACTGGAATGAAACAACGAATGTTCTTGGCTCGTGCCCTTCTGAATGCTCCTAAGATTCTCTTTCTAGATGAGCCAACCAGTGGCTTAGACCCTACAACATCTAAGATGATTCATACCCTACTTCAAGAATTAAAGCAGGCGGGGACAACTATCTTTCTGACCACGCATGATATGAATGAAGCAACTCTGCTTTGTGATCGCTTATCTCTTTTGAATAAGGGTAACCTAATAGAGTATGGAAGTCCGCAAGATATCATCCAGAAGTACCATGTGGATAAGAAAGTACGTGTGGTTTATAACGACGGACGAGAACAGATAGTTCCATTTGATGAATTACCACATTTAGACACGACAGATTTGATGGTGGTTCACTCTTGTGAGCCAACTTTAGAAGAAATCTTTATCAGATTGACAGGAGAAAAGTTAGATGTTTAGAAAATTAAATGCCCTACTATGGTTAAGATTACAAGTTCTTATCAGCAATTCAACTTTGTTGGCGACTCTATTGTTGCCTTTTGGACTGGCTGTTCTATATAATGAGTTCTTAAACAAGAGTGGAGAATTGAGTACGTATTTCCTTTCTATGAGTTTGACGATGGTCTTGAGCATGGGAAGTGGTTATATGGTATCGATTATGATGGCAGAAGATAAGGAAAAGCGCAATCTTAAATCACTCATCCTAAGTGGTGTGACAGCAACAGAATATACTTTCAGTATGCTTGTTCTCCCTCTGTTGATTATGTTGCTTGGAATGATTTTACTACCAATCTATTTTAAAGTGGATGTATCAGGTTACTTATTGGCCTATGTTATCTATTTGGTCTTAGCAGCTATTAGTGTTATTTTTCTCAACCTTCTAATCGGTGCAGTGTCAGATACTCAGTCTAAAGCGCAAGTTTATAGTATGTTTCCTGTGTTTATCGTCTCTTTTTTACCCATGATTGCTCTTCAAAATGATACGGTTCAGAAAGTGTTGGATTACTCTTTTATTGGTCCAATTGTAAATCTTTTAAATAAAAAAGGTGGGGAAATATCTTTTTCTAATATTGGTATGTTACTTGCCTGGGTACTTGTGTTAGGAATAGCGAACCTCTTTGTATTGAAAAATAGCTATAAAGCAAGATAGGAGATTTATATGAAACTACTTAAAAACCTCGGCTGGTTTCTTCTAGCTGTTCTATCCTTTTTCTTTGGCTATGGTATGGTTCAGAGCATGGCTCTGTCAGCTCTTGGACTAGGGGCTTCAATCTTTGGAGTCTTACCACTTTATATCGTCCTGTCAGGAGCCTATGTTTATGGAGTTTACAGATGGTATCAGACAGAAAAGGTTAGCATCCAGACGACTGCTTTTAATCGTCATATCTGGTTGCCTACTCTGGTTTTGCTAGTGGCTATTACAGCCCAGTTCTTTTTACCAGAAGATCCGTCGGTCAGTCAACAAATCGTATCTCAACTGACAGTGGAACAGCCTGCATTTGGTTTCTTTATGGTGGTGGTCTTTGCTCCTTTGACGGAAGAACTTATCTTTAGAGGGATGTTAGCACGCTACCTCTTTCCTAAGCAGGACAATAGGAAACAAACTCTGATTTTTCTTCTGGTATCCAGTGTTCTGTTTGCCTTGATTCATTTCCCAGGTGATGTGCAACAATTTTTAGTCTATACTAGTCTTGGTTTTAGCTTGGGCTTGGCTTATATTAGCAGAAAAGGTCTGGTCTACAGTATTTCTCTCCACGCTTTGAATAATTTAGTCAGCTTTTTGATGATTCTCATGCTATAATAGAGTCAGGAGGTCACATGAAACGAGTAATTTTATTAGCAGTGATTCAAGCAGTCGTTCTATTTTTCATCATTGGAGCGCTAGCTTATGCCTTCAAGGGCGATTTCTTCTACAACTATCTAGCAGTTGTTTTTGCCCCTATTGCAGGTGTCTTGCGCTTTGGGACAGCCTACACAACGGAAATTGTCTTGCCTCGAAAGGCAGCCGAAATTGCTGAAAAGCGTAAAGCAGGCAAAAATTCAAAATAAAAGAGTCCGGTGAACTTCATCGGATTTTTGTATTGGCGTTAATTTTTAGAGTCTTCACTTGATTTTTAAAGACTGGCAAACTTTTCTGATGATTTTCATGAAGAGCCTGCGCTTTTATGGTAAAATAGTAACAGAATAAAAGAGGAGAGAAAACATGAAACGTAGTATGTATGCTGGTCGTGTTCGTGAGGAACACATCGGACAAGAAATGACCTTGAAAGGATGGGTTGGCCGTCGTCGTGACCTTGGTGGTTTGATTTTTATCGACCTTCGTGACCGTGAAGGAATCATGCAGTTGGTTATCAACCCTGAAAAAGTCTCTGCAGAGATTATGGAAACAGCTGAAAGCCTTCGTAGCGAATTTGTTATCGAGGTGACTGGACAGGTCGCTGCGCGTGAGCAAGCCAATGATAAGTTGCCAACTGGTGCAGTTGAGTTAAACGTGACAGCTCTGACAGTGCTTAATACAGCTAAGACAACCCCATTTGAGATTAAGGATGGGATTGAGGCCAATGACGATACACGTTTACGTTACCGTTACCTTGACCTTCGTCGTCCAGAAATGTTGGAAAATCTTAAACTTCGTGCTAAGGTGACCCACTCTATCCGCAACTACTTGGATGAGTTGGAGTTTATCGACGTGGAGACACCATTCCTTTCTAAGTCAACTCCTGAAGGGGCGCGTGACTATTTGGTGCCATCTCGTGTTAATAAAGGGCATTTTTACGCTCTTCCTCAAAGTCCACAAATCACGAAACAGCTCTTGATGAATGCTGGTTTTGACCGTTACTACCAAATCGTTAAATGTTTCCGTGACGAGGACTTGCGTGGTGACCGCCAGCCTGAGTTTACCCAGGTCGACTTGGAAACATCTTTCCTTACTGAGCAAGAAATCCAAGATATCACAGAAGGCTTGATTGCGCGCGTGATGAAGGAAACAAAAGGCATCGAAGTAACGCTACCATTCCCTCGTATGAAATACGATGACGCGATGGCTCTTTACGGTTCTGACAAGCCAGATACCCGTTTTGACATGTTGCTTCAGGACTTGACAGAAGTGGTCAAAGGTGTTGATTTCAAAGTCTTCTCAGAAGCATCTGCCGTTAAAGCCATTGTGGTCAAAGGGGCTGCGGACAACTATTCACGTAAAGACATCGACAAGATGACAGAAGTAGCCAAACAATATGGTGCCAAAGGTCTTGCTTGGGTCAAGGTAGTTGACGGAGAATTAAACGGACCAGTTGCTAAGTTCTTGACAGGCATCCAAGCAGAATTGACAACAGCGCTTGCTCTTGAAGATAAGGACCTCGTTCTCTTTGTGGCGGATACGCTTGAAGTGGCCAATGCAACTCTTGGTGCCCTTCGTGGACGTATTGCCAAAGAGCTTGGCTTGATTGATAACGATAAATTCAACTTCCTTTGGGTAGTTGACTGGCCAATGTTTGAATGGTCTGAAGAAGAAGGCCGTTACATGAGCGCCCACCATCCGTTCACCCTTCCACAGGAAGAGACGGCTCACGAATTAGAAGGTGATTTGGCTAAGGTTCGTGCCATTGCTTACGATATCGTCTTGAACGGTTATGAGCTTGGTGGTGGTAGCCTTCGTATCAATCAAAAAGACCTTCAAGAACGCATGTTCAAGGCTCTTGGTTTCTCAGCAGAAGAAGCAAATGACCAGTTTGGCTTCCTTCTTGAAGCCATGGACTATGGTTTCCCACCACACGGTGGCTTGGCTATCGGGCTTGACCGCTTTGTCATGCTCTTAGCAGGAGAAGAAAATATTCGTGAAGTTATTGCCTTCCCTAAGAACAACAAGGCAACTGACCCAATGACACAAGCTCCTTCAACAGTAGCTCTCAAACAACTAGAGGAACTCAGCTTACAAGTAGAAGAAGATGAAACAAGCAAAACGAATTAAGCGGTGGCGCTATTATCTGCGCCGCTTTGCTCATCAGATAAAAATTTTACGTGTCTTACAAAGCATCTCTCGGGAAAAATATGATGAGAAGATTTCGGCTTCTCTGGTCTATGGTTTTTTATCAGCAGTGGCGGTTAATTTCTTTTTCCAACCGGGGCATGTGTATTCGAGTGGTGCGACAGGTCTGGCACAGATTATCTCTGCCTTGAGTAATCACTGGTTTGGTTTTCATATTCCGATTTCGCTAACCTTCTACGCTATTAATTTTCCTTTGATGGTCTTGGCTTGGTATCAGATTGGCCATAAGTTCACCGTCTTTACCTTTATCACGGTATCCATGAGTTCCTTCTTTATCCAGTTTGTCCCTGTGGCGACCTTGACGGAGGATCCCATTATCAATGCCCTTTTTGGGGGTGTTGTCATGGGCTTGGGGATTGGTTTTGCTCTTCGAAACAATATCTCCAGTGGTGGGACGGATATCGTCAGCCTGACTATTCGCAAGAAAACGGGTAAGAATGTTGGTAGTATTTCTTTCTTGGTAAATGGGACCATCATGCTGATAGCAGGCTTGACCTTTGGTTGGGAATACGCTCTCTACTCTATGATTACCATCTTTGTCTCTAGCCGTGTCACAGACGCTGTCTTTACCAAGCAAAAACGGATGCAGGCCATGATTGTGACCAATCATCCAGAGAAGGTAATTGAAAAAATCCATAAAAAATTGCACCGCGGTGCAACCATGATCCACGATGCAGAAGGAACCTATAATCACGAAAGAAAGGCAGTTTTAATCACTGTCATTACACGTGCAGAGTTTAATGAATTTAAACAGATTATGAAACAGGTGGATCCAAGCGCCTTTGTTTCTGTATCGGAGAATGTTCATATTCTGGGACGATTTGTTGAAACAGATAATTAGTGGCCAAAAAAACCAGCGCGAGCTGGTTTTTATTTTTCGATAATTTTGTGGGCAATCAACTGGCGATAACAAATTTGTTTATTGCTTTTAGCATCATTGATTATCTGGAGGATAGTTTCAAAGGAAACACGACCAAGCTCCAAACTATTGATATCAACATAGGCCGCCAAGTTGAGCTTGGGATTGACTGAGTCGAAGCTGAGGACAGGGACATCCAGTTGGTGTTTTGCGATGTAATCACAGACCCCTGCAGCAAGGAGACTATCAATGGTAATAATAGCGTCAATATTTGAATCGTGTTTGAAGAGAAGTCTACTAAAGCGATAACCATTATCTTCAAGAAATTCAGTAGCAAAGCAAGTCAGATTAGTATCGAGAGGAAGTTGGTGTTGTTTTAGAGCCATCTCGTAACCTGTCAGACGGTCTTGTGTTACGAAGAGTCGCTTAGTACCTCCGATAAAGGCAATTCGCTTGCAGCCTTTTTTGATGAAATACTCTGTCGCATCAAAACCAGCTTGGACATTGTCATTATCGACAAGTGGAATGAAGGGAGATAGAGATTTACCTAAGATAAGGAAAGGAAATTGCTCGTCTGCTACTAACTTAACCAAAGGGTCCTCTTCTTGGGCATAGAGGAAAATCAAACCATCTACACGCTTACCATAGACCATCTGAGAAATAGCTTTAAGGCGCTCTTTTTCATCTTTACCTGTTGCAATCTGAATGGCATAGTGGTTTTCAGATGCGACTTGGGCGATACCACGGAGGACAGATGGGAAGAAAGGATTTTGATAGAAGGCGTCTGAGTCGTCAGGAAGGACCAAGCCGATAACTTGGGTATAACTGCTTACCAAACTACGAGCGTTGAGGTTGGGGTGGTAATTAAGCTCCTTCATAGCCTTGCGAACGCGTTTTTTTGTTTCGTCGCTAATGGTTGATTTGTTTTGAATAACACGGGTTACGGTTGAAGGCGAAACACCAGCAGCCTTGGCCACGTCTTTAATCGTAACGGGCATAAAAATCTCCTATTTATGATAATCTGGATCACGGAAATGCGTTTTATAAAAGATAGTGACCAGATACAGAACAAAAAGAATGTTTTGTACAGTAATGAGAGTTGTCATATTTTGGCCAAATAGTCCCAAAATAAGCGTAATCAGAGTAGGTAATCCTAAACAGTTCAAGATAAAATGGTAGCACTCTTTAAAGGTCCTAAATGAAAAGAGGCGTGATTTCTTAGTGATATAAAGGAGAAGACTCGCTCCTAGAGAGACAATAAAGAAATTCAAACCAAAGAGGAAGCTAGCACCGAGAACTAGGAAGAGACTGATATAGACACGATTTTGTTGGTACCAGTCTTTAGAAATCGCTTGAGTCAAGCTGTCCTTGCTTTTGAAACTCTCAGTCTGAATAGCTCGGTAAGAAATGCGGGTCAGCTCCTTGCTTTCCTTGCTGATGACCAGTTCTTTTGTATCGAAATGCAGTTGCAAGTTCTTAGGTAATTCCTTGCTTTGACTTGGACCGATCACAATAGAAGGGGCTTGACTAGCTGTTCCTGTATAAGTTAATTTGCCATCAACAATTGTAGCGTGTTCAGAGAGATCCTGTACAACCTTATCTGTCAATGGTTCATAGACATTATCGATAAAGGTTTCTAGCGGATAAGTCTCCTGTGAGCTGTTTTGGATGGCAATAGGTACCATAGATAAGCTGATAAGGAAGATACTGGTAAAGAGAAGCTGAAACCAGTTGAGTCCGAAACGTTTGGACAGGGGCTTACGAAATCCCCAAATACTTGAAAAATATGAAAATGGATATGGAAGCATTTGTATCTTTCTAAAAGGTGTTTTCTATATGAGTATTATTATATAGAGAAATGTACTTTATTTCAAGTCTAGGAGACAAATTGCTTGCTACAAGGATATTTTTACAGTAACAAGTTTTAAAATGAAAAAGGGTGGCGGGGATATATTATCCCTTGTCGCCACCACTTGTAAGTCCTGAAACAAAGTTCTTTTGTAGGAAGAAGAAGAGAATACAGATTGGAAGGGCGATGAGGATAGCACCTGCTGAGAAGTAGGCAATCTTCAAGTTCTTCGCATTGTTGACGAAGGTTTGGAGACCAACGGCAACAGTAAAGTATTCTTTCTCACGAAGCAAGAAACTAGAGAGGATGTAGTCCCCGAAAGGTCCCATGAAGGCCCAGAGAGCTTGTACGGCAACCATTGGGCGAACAAGTGGAAGAACAATTTGCCAGAAGCGACGGAAGTGTCCTGCACCGTCTAGTTTTGCAGATTCGTCTAGAGACATTGGCACTGTATCGAAGTAGCCTTTCATGAGCCAAGCATTCATCGGGATACCACCACCAACGTATAGGAAGATGAGGAACCAGCTGTGGTTAAGGGCGTTCAACATAAGCGCCATAACGAAGAAGGCTGTCAAAGCGGCCATGGTTGGCACCATTTGGATAATCAAGAAGAAGACCAAACTTTGTTTACGAGCCAAGAAGTTGTAACGGCTGTAGGCATAACCAGCAAGTACGATGATACTTGTTTGAACCGCCATGGTAACCAAGGCGATGATCAAGGTATTGAGATACCAAGTACCGTATAGAGTTTCAGTAAAGAGTCCTTTAAAGTTATCAAAATTGAAGTCGATGTTAGTATCGAGTTTAAAGGCTGCGACGTTACCTGCTTTAAAGGCTGACATGATGGTGATCAACAGTGGATAGATAATCACGATTGATAGGCCAATCAAGTAGAGGTAAGTAAGGGTTTGAGTCAGTCTACGTTTGAGTTTAATTGAGTTATTCATCTTAGACGTCCTCCATATCAAATGCGTGTAGTTTCTTGAATGCGATCATAGAGATTGAGATGACAATGATAGAGATAATCAAGGTAACAGCTGCCGCCATTGAGTATTGAGGAGATGTACCTGTTGTCAAACGGTAGATCCATGAGATCAAGATATCAGTTGAACCAGCTCCCCCTCCGACACTACCAGGACCTCCACCATTGAAGAGGTACATGATAGAGAAGTTGTTAAAGTTGAAGGTGTATTGGCTAATCAAAGTAGGTGCAGCAACAGCCAAGATCATTGGGAAAGTGATGTTGCGGAATTTTTGCCAAGCATTAGCACCGTCAATATAAGCTGCTTCGTAAAGGTCGTTAGGAATAGATTGCAAGATACCCAAGGTCAAAACGTAGATATATGGGAATCCAAGCCAACCTTGCATCATAATCAAGGCAATCTTAGTCCAAGTTGGGTCTGTTTTCCAAGGAATAAGAGCACCATCAAGGAAAGGAAGGAATTTAGCCAAGATTGGCAATACTTGAGTGTTGATAGCACCAACACTATCGTTAAACATGTTTGAGAATGTCAAGATAGTGATGAAGGCTGGGACAGCCCAAGGAAGAAGGAAAATAACACCGAAGATACGTTTTCCTTTGATAAATGGTTGGTTAGCAATGATAGCTGTGAAGATACCAATGACGATCTGTAAAGTTGAGGCAGATAAAGCCCAGATGATAGTCCAAGAAAGGACGGCACCAAAGGCAGAACGGAAGGTACTCAAGCTCCAAATGTTTGTAAAGTTGGTCAAACCAACCCAGTCCAACAATTTGTTTGGTGGCAAGTGTTGGAAGTCGTAGTTGGTAAAGGCGATCATCAAGGTTACGATAACTGGGAAGATAATCGCAAAAGTCATGGCAATGTAAGATGGAATGATTAAGAGGTAAGGGAAGCCATTTTCATAGATTCCTTTGACCATTTCTTTAAAGGTAAGTGCTACTGGTATGCCATTGTTAATGTGTTTGGCAGTTGTATGTGCGTCTTTGATATTTGCGAAATAAAAGAGTACATAAACAACTACAAAGATTAAATGGAAGGCACCACGAATCAGCATAAAGAGGGAATTATCACGACCTGGTTTGTCACCAAGAGTGATGAGATTGCTCAATTCAGGGGCTGCAAGTGCTAGGAAGTAAAGGACGAATACGATGGTTACACCAAGGAAGATAAAACCTTTGGCTTTTTGTTTATTGTAAATCTGTCCTAACCCAGGAATGATAGACAGCAGAGCTGCTTTACTAGGTTGTTGCTTTTCCATAATAACTCCTTTCATAGGATACTGGTTTCTAATTAAAACCTAAACTATATATGTTTTTGATTGATAAATTCAAAGGGGGATTTGATTTCCACCCCCCTTGAACAAATTTTTTATTCACCAAATTTTTGTTTGATTGTTTCTTTGATCAATGTTACAGCGTCGTTAGCAGCTGTTTTCGCATCTTTCTTACCACTTACAGCATCAAAGAGCATAGTTTTCGCTGGATCCCAAACTGCAGACATTTGAGAGATGTTTGGCATTGGTTGAGCGTTCTTGAACTGTTTGATAACAGCTGTTGTCAACTCATCATTTTTACCTTCAGCATATGTACGAGCTTCAGTGTTAGCTGGGATTTCGTTAGTTGTATCGTAGAAGGCTTTTTGTTCTTCAGTTGAAACAAGGAAGTCTACAAATTTTTGAGCGCCTTCAAGGTTCTTAGTGCTTGATGGGATAATCCAAGCTTTACCACCACCGAATGCAGCATATTCTTTTCCATTTGGAAGAGTTGGGATAGTTGCAACACCGTAGTTTACTTTAGCATCTTTAAAGGCTTGAGCTTTCCAAGGTCCGTCGATGATAGCAGCTGTTTTACCTTCTTGGAATTGAGTTTGGATTAAGTTGCCAGCACCTTCAGTATCTTGCATACCTTTAGGCCATTTTTCATACCAAGATTTAGCGTAGTTGATACCTGCGATAGAACCGTCGTTTGCAAGACCGATATCTTTAGCGTCTTTACCGTTTTGTCCGAATACGTAAGCACCGTTACCAGCAAGAAGTCCATATGCATAGTAGAAGTTTGTCCAGTCAGCTAGGAAAGCAGAAGTTTTTCCATCTTCTCCAGCGAAGGCATATTTGCTATCTTTAGCAAGGTTTTCTAAGTCAGCAAAAGTTTTTGGAGCTTCTTTTACCAAGTCTTTGTTGTAGTACATAACAAGTGACTCGATAACAGCAGGAGCACCGTAAACTTTACCATCAGCAGCTGTTACAAGAGATTTAGTTTTATCATCTGTTTTAGCGCCGTCGCTCAATTTAACTTCTGAAAGTTGTCCGTCAGTACCAAGGCTACCTACACGGTCGTATGGAGCCATCATAACGTCAGCAGCTTGACCTGATTGGTTGTCAAGAGAAAGTTTGTCAAGCCCACCCATTTGGTCTCCTGTTTTGATGGTAACTTTTACGCCAGCTTCTTTTTCGTAAGCTTTTGCAGCTGATTCAGCAAAGGCTTTATATTGGTCTTCAACGTAGAAAGTGAGTTCTTTCGCTTCGGATGAACCAGAATCAGCAGGTTTATCAGCAGTTTTGCTTCCGCAAGCTACCAAAAGCAAGCTAGCAAGTGTAACAGTTCCAAGCACAGCAGCGCTCTTCATGAATTTAGATGACATAGTGTATTCCTCCTAAAGAATAACAAATTTTATAATGAGGAAACGCAAACGTTTTCCTTTATGGGACTAGTATAGCACAATCGGAAAGCGGTTGCAAGTGTTTTTTGTAAAAATTTTTTAAAAAATTGTAAAAAAAGTAAACGCTTCATCGTCATATAATAGTAGAAAATTCCAAAAATCCGTTTTGTTTTAAATTTAAAAAAAGTTGAGAAAACGATTGCCTAATTTACAAATGGAAACCAGAGAGGATTCTCGCTTTATTTTTGCTTAATGAGATAAGTGAAACCCTTATTCCTATTTTGTTTGTTGCCTGAAAGAATATATATACGAGTAAGAAGAAAAAATTTTTAAAAAATAATCAAAAAAGTTACTTAAAACCGCTTGCATTTATCGAGAAAATGAGCTATACTAGTAATAGCGCAAACGTTTGCGCTCATAAAAATGTAATATCTAACTATAAACACATGAGGTGCTTATTATGAAAAAACGTCAAAGTGGTGTGTTGATGCACATTTCTTCTCTTCCAGGGGCATACGGAATCGGATCATTTGGTAAAAGTGCTTACGACTTCGTTGATTTCTTGGTTCGCACAAAACAACGTTACTGGCAAATCCTTCCACTAGGAACAACTAGTTACGGAGATTCTCCTTACCAATCTTTCTCAGCCTTCGCAGGGAACACTCATTTTATCGATTTAGATATCTTGGTGGAACAAGGCTTGTTGCAAGCAAGTGACCTTGAAGGGGTTGACTTTGGTAGCGATGCATCTGAAGTTGACTATGCGAAAATCTACTATGCACGTCGTCCTCTTTTAGAAAAAGCGGTAAAACGTTTCTTGGAAGTAGGAGATGTTAAAGATTTTGAGAAATTTGCTCAAGACAACCAATCATGGCTTGAACTCTTTGCAGAGTATATGGCTATCAAGGAGCATTTTGACAATCTTGCTTGGACTGAATGGCCAGATGCAGATGCTCGTGCTCGTAAAGCTTCAGCACTTGAAAGTTACCGTGAGCAATTGGCAGACAAGTTGGTTTACCACCGTGTGACTCAATACTTCTTCTTCCAACAATGGTTGAAATTGAAAGCTTACGCTAACGACAACCACATCGAAATCGTTGGAGACATGCCAATCTACGTAGCGGAAGATTCAAGCGATATGTGGGCAAATCCACATCTCTTCAAGACAGATGTCAACGGTAAGGCGACTTGCATCGCAGGATGCCCACCAGATGAGTTTTCTGCAACTGGTCAGCTTTGGGGTAACCCAATCTATGACTGGGAAGCAATGGACAAAGATGGTTACAAATGGTGGATTGAACGCTTGCGTGAAAGTTTCAAAATCTACGATATCGTTCGTATTGACCACTTTCGTGGTTTCGAATCTTACTGGGAAATCCCTGCTGGTTCCGATACAGCAGCACCTGGTGAGTGGGTGAAAGGTCCTGGCTACAAGCTTTTTGCAGCCGTTAAGGAAGAGCTTGGTGAGCTAAACATCATCGCAGAAGACCTTGGTTTCATGACAGACGAAGTTATCGAATTGCGTGAACGTACTGGCTTCCCAGGAATGAAGATTCTTCAATTTGCTTTCAACCCAGAAGACGAAAGCATCGATAGCCCACACTTGGCACCTGCTAACTCAGTTATGTACACAGGAACACACGATAACAATACGGTCCTTGGTTGGTACCGTAACGAGATCGATGATGCGACTCGTGAATACATGGCTCGCTACACTAACCGTAAAGAATACGAAACAGTGCCACATGCTATGCTTCGTACAGTCTTTTCATCAGTTAGCTTCATGGCAATTGCAACTATGCAAGATTTGCTAGAATTGGATGAGGCAGCTCGTATGAACTTCCCATCTACCCTTGGTGGAAACTGGTCTTGGCGTATGACTGAAGATCAATTGACACCAGCTGTCGAGGAAGGCTTGCTTGACTTGACAACAATCTATCGCCGAATCAATGAAAATTTGGTAGAATTAAAGAAATAATACAATATCAGGAGACACCTTAAACATGTTATCACTACAAGAATTTGTACAAAATCGTTACAATAAAACCATTGCAGAATGTAGCAATGAAGAGCTTTACCTGGCTCTTCTTAACTACAGCAAGCTTGCAAGTAGTCAAAAACCAGTTAACACTGGTAAGAAAAAAGTTTACTACATCTCAGCTGAGTTCTTGATTGGTAAACTTTTGTCAAACAACTTGATCAATCTTGGTCTTTACGACGATGTTAAAAAAGAACTTGCAGCTGCAGGTAAAGACTTGATCGAAGTTGAAGAAGTTGAATTGGAACCATCTCTTGGTAATGGTGGTTTGGGACGTTTGGCTGCCTGCTTTATCGACTCAATTGCGACTCTTGGTTTGAATGGTGACGGTGTTGGTCTTAACTACCACTTTGGTCTTTTCCAACAAGTTCTTAAAAACAACCAACAAGAAACAATTCCAAATGCATGGTTGACAGAGCAAAACTGGTTGGTTCGCTCAAGCCGTAGCTACCAAGTACCATTTGCAGACTTTACTTTGACATCAACTCTTTACGATATTGATGTTACTGGTTATGAAACAGCAACTAAAAACCGCTTGCGTTTGTTTGACTTGGATTCAGTTGATTCTTCTATCATCGAAGATGGTATCAACTTTGACAAGACGGACATCGCTCGCAACTTGACTCTTTTCCTTTACCCAGATGATAGTGACCGTCAAGGTGAATTGCTCCGTATCTTCCAACAATACTTCATGGTTTCAAACGGTGCGCAATTGATCATCGACGAAGCAATCGAAAAAGGAAGCAACTTGCATGACCTTGCTGATTACGCAGTTGTACAAATCAACGATACTCACCCATCAATGGTCATCCCTGAATTGATCCGTCTTTTGACTGCTCGTGGTATCGATCTTGATGAAGCAATCTCAATCGTTCGTAGCATGACTGCCTACACTAACCACACAATCCTTGCTGAAGCCCTTGAAAAATGGCCTCTTGAATTCTTGCAAGAAGTGGTTCCTCACTTGGTACCAATCATCGAAGAATTGGACCGTCGTGTGAAAGCAGAAGTGAAAGATCCAGCTGTTCAAATTATTGACGAGAGTGGACGTGTTCACATGGCTCACATGGATATCCACTACGGATACAGTGTTAACGGAGTAGCAGCACTTCACACTGAAATCTTGAAGAACTCTGAGTTGAAAGCTTTCTACGACCTTTACCCAGAAAAATTCAACAACAAAACAAACGGTATCACTTTCCGTCGTTGGCTCATGCATGCTAACCCAAGCTTGTCTCACTACTTGGATGAGATTCTTGGAGAAGGTTGGCACCATGAAGCAGATGAGCTTGAAAAACTCTTGTCTTATGAAGACAAAGCAGCTGTCAAAGAAAAATTGGAAAGCATCAAGGCTCACAACAAACGTAAATTGGCTCGTCACTTGAAAGAACACCAAGGTGTGGAAATCAATCCAAACTCTATCTTTGATATCCAAATCAAACGTCTTCACGAGTACAAACGCCAACAAATGAACGCTTTGTACGTAATCCACAAATATCTTGACATCAAAGCTGGGAACATCCCTGCTCGCCCAATCACAATCTTCTTTGGTGGTAAAGCAGCTCCAGCCTACACAATTGCTCAAGACATCATCCACTTGATCCTTTGCATGTCAGAAGTTATTGCTAACGATCCAGCAGTAGCTCCACACCTGCAAGTAGTTATGGTTGAAAACTACAACGTTACTGCAGCAAGCTTCCTTATCCCAGCATGTGATATCTCAGAACAAATCTCACTTGCTTCTAAAGAAGCTTCAGGTACTGGTAACATGAAATTCATGTTGAACGGAGCCTTGACTCTTGGTACTATGGACGGTGCTAACGTGGAAATCGCTGAGTTGGTTGGAGACGAAAACATCTACATCTTTGGTGAAGATTCAGAAACTGTTATCGATCTTTACGCAAAAGCAGCTTACAAATCAAGCGAATTCTACGCTCGTGAAGCTATCAAACCATTGGTTGACTTCATCGTTAGCGATGCAGTTCTTGCAGCTGGAAACAAAGAGCGCTTGGAACGTCTTTACAATGAATTAATCAACAAAGACTGGTTCATGACTCTTCTTGACTTGGAAGACTACATCAAAGTCAAAGAGCAAATGTTGGCTGACTACGAAGATCGTGACGCATGGTTGGATAAAGTTATCGTTAACATTTCTAAAGCAGGATTCTTCTCATCTGACCGTACAATCGCTCAGTACAACGAAGATATCTGGCACTTGAACTAATACTCTTCGAAAATCAAATTCAAACCACGTCAGCGTTGCCTTGCCGTACTCAAGTACAGCCTGCGGCTAGCTTCCTAGTTTGCTCTTTGATTTTCATTGAGTATAAGATACAAGATTTATACTAATACACTTTCCTATGAAGCGAATTTCGATTGAAATTCGCTTTTTTGAATGCTGTGGGTTTGGGTCAATCTTGTTTTAAAAAGATAGAAATCATAGATACAGTGAACGCATAACACTTTATTTCAGCCTTATGTTTCTTCGTAGTTGCTTACCTCATATTTTTTGTATTCGCTTACATAAAGTGTTATAATATAATTATAGGAAAGAAGGTGTTTTTATGTGGAAAAAATATTTTTCAAAATATAAATGGACTGATTTATTTTGGATTTTATTTATCATTTTGACCTGCCTCTATATTGGTAACCATGATTTGTTTCCTCTCAATCATCAAGAAATCTCTCTTCGAGGTAGTTTCTGGGGATCTGTACTCGCCTTATATCAATTGCTATTTATTGATAAATTTATTATTTCGAATCGAAAATAAAGTTTAGGGCTATGCTTAGCTGTGTACCTTTAGGATTGATTTTGGAGGGAAGATTTTGTCTCTGTTATTTATTATTTTAAATTTATCTATTTTGTACAAGATCTATTCTTTGAGGCGGGAGAAATCGAAATACTTGATTTATATGGCCTATATCATATTTGGGGTAAATGTAATATATGGTATTCAATGGTTATTAAAAGAACTGATTTCAAAGATTTCCACTTAATGTGTATAGAAACTCCAGCGATTTTTGCATAACAAAACGCATAAGATTAAGGTTTTTGAGCACCTGTTCTTATGCATTTTTGTAATATTAAAGATTTTTTGTAAGTTGTCTGCTTTTGGGAAGTCTAGTTTAGAATGTTTTCCCAACAAGTATCTCTGCTTCGATGGTAATCTCTGTCAGTTGGCTCCAGTCAATCTTAGTCTGGTCGATGTGAAAGAGTAGGGGCGTCATGCTGAGTAGGGCTTGGAGTTGCTCTGCTGTGATAGGCTTGGTTAGTGAGGCAGTTTTACTGGATAAGATAGTTAAGTTGTTTTGGAAATGATTTTTGATATCTTGGTTGGAATAGTCCTTGTTTGTCAGCTGGTCTTGTACCTTCTGACGGATTTCCTTGAGGTGATTTTTAGTTGGAATAACCTTTATCAAGATACCGTCTTTGGATAAAACGCGACGAAATTCTCCGTAATTGGCAGGGGAAAAGAGATCAAGTAAGATATCCATACTGGCATCTTGCAGAGGAAGGCGAGAAAGGTCCCCAACGAACCAATTGACTGCCCAGTTGGGTTCACTCTTGGCAGCGATTTGGACGGAATCTTTGGAAATATCAAAGGCATAGAAGGTTTTGTCAGGATGACTTTCTTGGAGTTTGCGAGAATAGAATCCTTCGCCACAACCGATATCTAAAATTGTTTTGGCATTTTTTGAGTTTGAAAGTAAATCAGAGACGGCCTCTAAAATAGCTTGATAAAAGCCAGCTTCTAGGATTCGTTGACGGTTTTGAAAATTTTCCTTGTCGTAGTTAGCAGATTGCTTAATTTGAGGTGCCAGATTGACATAGCCGAATTTCGCCAAGTCAAAAGAATGACGGTTGCAGCACTTGAAACTAGTCTCTAGCAGAGTCAGATTTTCTTGACAGATAGGACAGGCAAAGGCAGTAGCAGAAGCAAAACGCTGAAGTTTGGGTTTGAGATTTGTATTCATAGTTTAAGTGTATCAAAAGAGGCAAATGAAAGCAACTTTAGGAATAAGTAGATGGGAGATTCAGTAGAAATAAAACTAATACTCTTCGAAAATCAAATTCAAACCACGTCAACGTCGCCTTGCCGTACTCAAGTACAGCCTGCGGCTAGTTTCCTAGTTTGCTCTTTGATTTTCATTGAGTATAATTCTCCAATTTATAAAATAAAATTGCTTTTATATCTAAATTGCTATATAATAATGATAAGGAGGAAATAAGTATGTTAAAAGAAGTATTAACCGTCGCAAAAGTTGCGAAAAAATCATCACTCTTTTTGGGTGGTGTCGCATTTGGTACCCTTGGTTTGAAAATCTTGGCAAGTAAGGAAGCTAAAAAAGGTTATTCTAAAGCTTTGGCTAAGGCTTACAAGTTGAAAGACGAGCTAGATGCATCTGTTTCTGTTGTGAAACAACATGGAGACGATGTCTTGCAAGATGCCAAATATTTGTACGAGCAAGAGAAAAAAGAAGAGCAATTAGATAGCCTTATAGGAGAATAATATGTCTTTTAAAGTGCTACATAGAGGATACCAACATATCCGACTATCATCTTCTTTTTCACTCACCTTGGATATTCAAGACTATCTTCGTTCCTTGGCGAGAGATGAAAAGGGGATTGAGTCTATCCAGTTTTACATGGATCAACAGCACTTTACTCTACGCATAAAAGAAGGCTTTTCTGTATTAGATAATGCAGAAGCCTTTTTAAAAAGAATTGATAAAGGGAAAGTTTCTGAGTTGATGACTCTTCCCATTCGTAGAGAAGAGAGTGCTTATTCTATTGTTTCAGGTGCAGCGATTAAGCGTATACTTTTTCGTAGTTTTGTGCCGTACCCTATTCGCTATATATGGACTTGTTATCAGGCTTTTGGCTATATTAGAGAAGCCTATCAAACACTAGCGCGTAAGGAACTAACGATGGAGGTCTTGGACTGTTCGGCGATTTTATTGTCCTTGTTTATGAACCAATCCAAGACAGCTAGCAATATCATGTTTATGCTTGATTTGGGGAATCATTTAGATCAGTGGTCCTTGAAAAAAACTGCAACAGATTTAGAACAAAGCCTTCTTGCAAAAGAGAGCGATGTATTTCTAGTACAGGGGGATACGGTTGTTAGTATCAAGAGTTCCGATGTTCAAATAGGAGATGTCTTGGTCCTATCTCAAGGAAATGAAATTCTGTTTGATGGACAAGTAGTTTCAGGTTTAGGTATGGTCAACGAAAGTTCCTTGACAGGAGAGAGTTTTCCAGTTGAAAAAAGAGAGTCTGATTTGGTTTGTGCAAATACAGTATTGGAAACTGGAGAGTTACGCATTCGTGTAACCGATAATCAGATGAACAGCCGGATTTTACAGCTGATTGAGTTGATGAAGAAATCTGAAGAAAACAAGAAAACGAAACAACGCTATTTCATCAAGATGGCGGATAAGGTCGTCAAATATAATTTCTTGGGGGCTGGTCTGACTTACCTATTAACAGGTTCTTTTTCTAAGGCTATTTCTTTCCTATTGGTCGATTTCTCCTGCGCTTTGAAAATCTCTACTCCTGTAGCTTATTTGACAGCTATCAAGGAGGGGTTGAACCGTGAAATGGTGATTAAGGATGGGGATGTTCTGGAGAAATATCTGGAAGTTGATACTTTCTTGTTTGATAAGACGGGAACAATCACAACTAGTTATCCTATAGTTGAAAAGGTGTTACCTTTTGGGGACTATAGTGAGGAAGATATTCTCAGAATCAGTGCCTGTCTTGAGGAACACATTTATCATCCTATTGCTAATGCTATCGTCAAGCAAGCTGAGATAGAGGGAATTGAACATGAGGAAATGCATGGGAAACTCCAATATATCGCAAGCAAGGGGATTAAATCTCATATAGATGGGCAACCAGTTCTTATTGGGAATTATGTCTTGATGCAGGATGAACAGATTCATATCAGTTCAGAACAAAATGCTTTAATTGAAGAGTACAAGAGTCACTACAATCTCTTATTCTTGGCTTATCAGAATGAATTGATTGGAATGTTCTGCATTCATACTCCTTTGAGAAAAGAAGCAAAAGCAGCCTTGGAGAAACTTAAGGCACAAGGAAAAAAATTGATTCTGGCAACAGGGGACACCTTGGTTAGAACAGAGGAATTAGTCAAAGATTTGCCCTTTGATCAGGTCTATACAGACTTGAAACCTGATGGAAAATTTGAGTTAGTAGAGGAACTGCAGAAAGCAGGTCACACTATTTTGATGGTTGGAGATGGCTTGAATGACTCAGCGGCTCTAACCCTATCAGATATCGGTGTGGTGATGAATGAGAGTGCAGATATTTCTAAGCAGATGAGTGATATCTTATTGTTAGATAATCGCTTGGATTTCTTCCAAGAGTTGGATTCGCTATCATCATCTTTGCAAACACTCATCAAGAAGAATATTCAAGATACCGTTGTCGTAAATAGTAGTTTGATTGGCTTTGGCTTGTTTAATTGGCTCAGTCCTTCAAATCTCTCTATCTTACATAATCTAACAACCTTACGTATTGTACTGCGTAGCCTGTCTATTAAGGGATAGGTGGGGACTATTAACAGCAAAAAGGAGTTACCTTTCTCGAGGTTAACTCCTTTTTTATAGGTAAATGTTGAACAGTTTAGTAAGTCAATACAAAGTATTTTTTCTTACCGCGACGGATAACAGTCAGTTCGTTCTCAAGCTTATCTGCGTCACTTAAGACATAGTCAAGGTCTTGGATGCGGTCACCGTTTACGTAGATAGCTCCGTTTTGGACATCTTCACGGGCTTGGCGTTTTGAGTTAACTACACCAGATGAGACGAGTAGTTCCACAATATTGTGGTTTTCGTCTGCTTGTACTTGGTAGTTTGGTACACCACTAAGTCCTTGTTTGAGCTCTTTAACAGAAAGATTCTTGATGTTTCCTGCAAAGAGTTGCTCAGTGATGTTGAGGGCTTCTTTGTAGGCTTCTTCGCCGTGAACGAGTGTAACGACTTCACGAGCCAAGACTTTTTGAGCCAAGCGTTCGTGTGGAGCTGCTTCAAATTGTTTACGGATGTCTTCAATCTCATCAAGTGACAAGAAAGTAAAGATCTTCAAGAAGCGAACAGCGTCAGCGTCCATAACGTTCATCCAAAATTGGTACATTTCGTATGGAGAAGTCTTTTCAGGATTGAGCCAGACTGCGTTTCCTTCTGATTTACCAAATTTCTTACCAGTTGCATCTGTGATCAGTGGAACAGTGATAACGTGGCCTGTCTTGTCAGCCTTACGACGAAGCAATTCAGTACCAGCTGTCATATTTCCCCACTGGTCAGAACCACCGATTTGAAGCGTTACGTTGTGGTCTTGGTTAAGAACGAAGAAATCGTAACCTTGCATGATTTGGTAGGCAAACTCAGTGTATGAAATTCCTGTTTCAATCCGTTTTTTCACAGACTCCTTGCTCATCATGTAGTTGACAGTAAAGTATTTTCCGATATCACGGAGGAAATCAATGAAGCTGATGCTGCCAAACCAGTCGTAGTTGTTGACCATGACAGCTTTATTTTCACCATTTTCAAAGTCAAGAAAACGAGAAAGTTGTCCTTGGATAGACTTGACCCAGCCATCTACTGTGTCTTTTGTTTGGAGACTACGTTCAGCATCTTTGAAGGACGGATCTCCGATGAGACCTGTAGCACCGCCAACGAGCGCATAAGGTTTGTGACCTGCTAGTTGCAAGCGACGACTTGTCAAGATTGCGACAAGATGGCCTAGGTGAAGGCTGTCAGCAGTTGGATCGTAGCCAGTATAATAAGAAACTTGACCTTCTTCTAGGGCTTTACGTAAAGCTTCTTCATCAGTCGTTTGAAAAATCAAACCACGCTCTTTTAGCTCATCAAAAATGTGCATGTGTCTTTTCTCCTTTTTAAAATTATTGTTTCTACCTATTGTATCACAAACTTGGGCAATAGCCTAGCAGAATAGGGAAGAAAGTGGCTATTTTATTGAAAGTTTACCTTTTATGGTATAATAGATAAAGTGAGGAAATCCATGCAAAATCAATTAAATGAATTAAAACGAAAAATGCTGGAATTTTTCCAGCTAGTAAAATCAAAAATAAATCATAGAAAATCAGAGAAAGTCTCAGAAGAGAAGAAGTCGGATGGGACAGGTGGGAAAGTTCTGGCTATCCTAGGTAGCATTTTAGTTGCTATTAAGGGAATTTTGAATACTCTCTTTATTCTAGGCTTTATCGGTGGACTTTTTGGTGCTGGTGTAGCTCTTGGTTATGGAGTTGCTTTGTTTGACAAGGCCAAGGTTCCCCAAGCGGAGGACTTGGTCAAGCAGGTTAAAAATATTTCTTCCATCTCAGAAATTGTTTACGCAGATGGGAGTGTCATTGCATCTATTGAGAGTGACCTACTGAGAACTTCTGTCTCATCTGAGGAAATATCGGACAATCTCAAAAAGGCTATCGTTGCAACTGAGGATGAACATTTTCTTGAACATAAAGGGGTTGTACCAAAAGCTGTGATTCGGGCGACTTTGGGAACCTTTGCAGGCTTGGGCTCATCTAGCGGTGGCTCGACCTTGACCCAACAGTTAATCAAGCAACAAGTGGTCGGAGATGCTCCGACTTTGGCTCGTAAGGCTACAGAAATTGTCGATGCCCTTGCCTTGGAACGCAGCATGAGCAAGGATGAAATTTTGACGACTTATCTCAATGTTGCTCCCTTTGGTCGAAATCATAAAGGGCAGAATATTGCAGGTGCCCAGCAAGCTGCTGAAGGGATTTTCGGTATCGATGCCAACAAGTTAAGTATTCCTCAAGCCGCTTTCTTAGCAGGTTTGCCACAGAGTCCGATTACTTATTCCCCTTATGAAAATACTGGAGAGTTAAAGAGTGATGAAGACTTAAAACTTGGTTTGAAGCGGGCCAAGGATGTTCTCTACAACATGTACCGTACGGGTGCTCTGACTCAGGAAGAATACGACCAGTACAAGGATTATAATCTCAAACAAGATTTTTTGCCATCAGGAACTATCAATGCTGTTTCGAGGGATTACCTTTACTTTACGGCTATGGCTGAAGCGACAGACCGTATGTATGATTATTTAGTTCAACAGGACAATGTCTCTAGTCAGGAGTTGAAAAAGGAAGCAGTTCAAAAGGCCTATCATGAGCGAGCTGAGCAGGAACTAAGTAACGGTGGCTATAAAATCACGACAACAATCAATAAAAAAATCCATACTGCCATGCAAAATGCAGTTGCTAACTACGGTCGTTTGGTAGATGATTCGACTGGCCAGCCTGAAGTAGGGAATGTTTTGATGGACAATAAAACGGGGGCTGTTCTAGGCTTTGTTGGTGGTCGTAATTACCAAATAAACCAAAACAATCACGCCTTTGACACTAAGCGCTCGCCAGCCTCTACAACCAAGCCTTTATTGGCCTACGGTATTGCCATTGACCAAGGCTTGATGGGTAGCGCTAGTATCTTGTCCAATTATCCGACAAAATTCTCTAATGGCAATCCTATCATGTATGTAAATAGTCCAGGTACAGGCATGATGACTTTGGGTGAAGCCTTGAACTATTCGTGGAATATCCCAGCCTATTGGACCTATCGCATGCTACGTGAGAAGGGTGTGGATGTCAAGGGTTACATGGAGAAAATGGGTTACGAGATTCCGGAGTACGGTATCGAAAGTCTGCCTATGGGTGGTGGGATTGAAGTCACAGTTGCCCAGCATACCAATGGTTATCAAACAATTGCTAATAACGGTGTTTACCATCAGAAACATGTGATTTCTAAGATTGAATCACCTGACGGTAGGGTAATCTATGAATTCCAAGACAAACCAGTTCAAGTGTACTCGAAGGCAACGGCAACAATTATGCAGAGTTTGCTTCGTGAGGTGATTTCATCTCGGATCACTTCAAGTTTCCAAACGGATTTGGCTTCCATCAATTCAAGCTTAGCTCGTGCAGACTGGATTGGTAAGACTGGTACAACTAATGAAGATGAAAATATGTGGCTCATGCTGTCAACACCAAGATTGACTCTAGGTGGTTGGCTAGGGCATGATGATAACCGCCCAATGGCTAAGGGGGCTGGGCATTATCGAAATGCCAAATATATGGCTTACTTGGTCAACGCTATCCAACAGGCTGAGCCTGGTGTTTGGGGCAATGAACGCTTTAATCTTGATTCTAGTGTGACCCAGTCTCAGGTCCTCAGATCTACAGGGCAGAAGCCTGGCAAAGTATCCGTTAATGGAAAAACAGTTGATCTTTCAGGTTCTACTGTAACGAGCTATTGGGCTAATACGGCGGGAGCTCCTACGACAAGCTATCACTTTGCTATTGGAGGAAGTGAAGCAGATTACCAAAACGCTTGGTCAAGCATCGTTAGCACATTGCCAACTCCTTCTAGCTCAAGTACTAGTTCAAATAGCAGTTCAAGTAGTAGTTCTAACAATAGTAGCAATTCAAGCGCTACTAGACCTTCTTCTTCAAGGGCGAGACGATAAGTTCTTTAAACTTTTCTAAATGAAGTGGCTAATCAATGGATTGCCACTTTTTTCTTTTTTCCTTTCGTGTTACAATAAAGGTATGAATCAGTATCAGAAAAAGATTGTTAAAGGAACTATTTATTCGCTCCTATCCGGCTTAATATGGGGAATTTGTGGGATTCTAGGAGAGTATTTCTTTACTCATTACCAGGTGTCTTCGGGCTGGATTACCTCTATGCGTTTGACACTGGCAGGGAGTCTTGTGCTCATTTGGTCTGCAATACAATTAAAATCGCAAGTGCTAGATATTTGGCGAGATAAGAAAAATTACCTACCCTTTTTAGCCTATGCTATTTTGGGGATTTTTTCAGTTCAGTATTTTTTCTATCTCTGTGTAGAATACTCAAATGCAGCGACAGCAACTATTTTACAGTTTATCAGTCCTGTCTTTATCCTCTTTTACAATCGCTTGGTTTATCAAAAACGAGCGTCAAAAAGCGCTATTTTTTATGTTTTGGTTGCCATGTTGGGTGTTTGCTTGATGGCGACAAAGGGAGATCTCTCTCAATTATCCATGACACCGCTAGCACTTGTGACGGGTTTGCTGAGCGCCATGGGGGTCATGTTTAATGTTATCTTACCTCAACCTTTTGCTAAGCGTTATGGGTTTGTACCCACGGTTGGGTGGGGGATGATTTTGGCAGGTTTATTTAGCAATGTCCTCTCGCCGGTTTATCAGCTTTCCTTTACTCCTGATATTTGGAGTATCTTGATTTGTCTCATTATCGCTTTCTTTGGAACGGCTTTTGCCTTTTTCATTTCCATGAAGGCTGTGTCCTTGGTTTCTCCCTTGGTGGTTTCCGTTATCAGTGCCAGTGAACCTCTCTCTTCTGCCCTTTTGAGTGTTTTGTTTTTAGGCTTGGTAGTGGATTGGTCCCTTCTTCTAGCTATGGCCTTGATTATTTTGCCTATGATTTTCCTATCGGTAGAAGAAGCGAAAGAAAGTAAATAAAAAGTCTTTTCTTAATTCTAAAAGTGTGCTATACTAGAATAGTCAATAAAACACGGGGAGATAGTTGTGAAGAGTGTTTTTAGGTTGTATCGGTAAGGGCTTGCTTTTACCGACAGCACGTTTTATCTCACATCCCTAAAAATCATACCTAAAAACAAACAAAAAGGCTTCAAATTTGAGGCCTTTTTTGGTAGAATAGGTATCATTAAAATGAACTAGGAGGCGCCTATGACTGCTACAAAAATGAACGCTCAAGAAATTATCCAATTTATCGCCAATGCTGAAAAGAAAACCAGTGTGAAAGTAACCTTTGAGGGGGAACTTGCAACTGCTGTACCTAGCTCTGTTGTTAAACTAGGAAATGTCCTATTTGGAGACTGGAAAGATGTGGCTCCTCTTCTCGATGGTTTGGTAGAAAATCAAGACTATGTTGTTGAGCAAGATGCTCGTAATTCTGCAGTTCCCTTGCTAGACAAACGTGCTATCAATGCTCGTATCGAGCCAGGTGCTATTATCCGTGACCAAGTTGAAATTGGTGACAATGCTGTTATCATGATGGGAGCAGTTATCAATATCGGTGCTGAAATTGGTGCAGGAACTATGATTGACATGGGGGCTATCCTTGGTGGCCGTGCTATTGTTGGGAAAAACAGTCACGTTGGTGCAGGTGCCGTTCTTGCAGGTGTGATTGAGCCAGCTAGCGCAGAACCAGTCCGTGTTGGAGACAATGTTCTCATCGGTGCCAACGCAGTGGTTATCGAAGGGGTCCAAATCGGTAGTGGTTCAGTTGTCGCAGCAGGAGCCATTGTTACCCAAGATGTCCCAGAAAACGTTGTGGTAGCAGGTGTTCCAGCTCGTATTATCAAAGAGATTGATGCCCAAACCCAACAAAAAACAGCGCTAGAGGATGCGCTTCGTACCTTATAATTGTAAAAGTAATAAAGAGGCGGAACCCTTCTTCCAGCCTCTTTCTGCTATATCGGAGGATAGATAGATGTTAGATTTGATTCAGACTAGACGAGATTTGCACCAGATTCCAGAGATTGGCTTGGAGGAGTTTAAGACTCATGCTTATTTGCTGGATGTGATTGAAAAATTGACTGTAGGTAAGGATTTTGTCCAAATTCGAACTTGGCGGACAGGGATTTTGGTTTATTTGCAGGGAAGTCAACCAGAGCGAACCATTGGTTGGCGAACAGATATTGATGGCCTGCCTATCGTCGAACAAACAGACCTTCCTTTCGCTTCTCAACATCAAGGTCGTATGCACGCTTGTGGCCATGATTTCCACATGACTATTGCCTTGGGCTGTCTAGAGCGCGCCCTTGAAGAGCAACCCAAGAATAATCTGCTCTTTCTGTTTCAACCTGCTGAAGAAAATGAAGCAGGTGGTATGCTTATGTATGAGGACGGGGCTTTTGGAGATTGGCTACCAGATCAATTTTATGGCCTTCATGTTAGGCCAGATTTGAAGGTTGGTCAGATTGCGACCAATACTCATACACTCTTTGCAGGGACTTGTGAGGTGAAGATCCGTTTCAAAGGCAAAGGTGGCCACGCAGCCTTTCCACATGAAGCTAATGACGCCTTGGTGGCTGCTAGTTACTTTGTGACCCAAGTACAGTCAGTTGTCAGCCGCAATGTTAATCCAATCGAGGGAGCAGTGGTGACTTTTGGCGTTTTTCAGGCTGGAACAACCAACAATGTTATAACAGACACAGCCTTTTTGCATGGAACTATTCGGGCCTTGACTCAGGACATGAGTCTCTTGGTACAAAAGCGGGTCAAAACAGTTGCAGAAGGAGTTGCAGCTGCCTTTGGTATGGAAGTCGAAGTGGAACTCAAACAAGGTGGTTACCTGCCTGTTGAGAACCATCCAGCCTTGGCGCGTGAACTGATGGACTTCTTTGAAGAAAAAGAGGGAATCGAGTTGATTGATATCGAGCCTGCTATGACAGGTGAAGACTTTGGTTATCTCCTTTCAAAAGTTGATGGCGTTATGTTCTGGCTAGGTATTGATAGTCCCTATGCTCTTCATCACCCTCAGATGAGTCCTAAGGAAGAAGCATTAGCTATTGGGGTGGATGCGGTCTCTAGTTTCCTGAAAAAGAAGGCAGCAGAGTAGAGGGCTTGTCTATGAAATCGGAATTACGTAAGCAAGTCTTGCACGAAATGAAGGATTTACCTCGAGAGCAAAAACAGGCTATGGATCAAGCTTTAACGGATCAATTTTTGGAACATCCCTTCTACCAAGAAGCTAAGATCATCGCAACCTACCTCTCTTTTCCTCATGAGTTTCAAACGCAGGAACTGATTGAGCAGGCGCTGAAGGACGGCAAAAAGGTTCTGATACCCAAAACCTATCCCAAGGGGCGCATGGACTTTGTGGTCTATGATCCGCAACAACTGGTCAAAACTTCCTTTGGCTTACTGGAACCACAGGGAGATTTGGAAGTAGTGGATGCATCTCAGATTGATTTGATTCATGTTCCTGGCTTGGTTTTTAGGACGAAAGGATATCGGATTGGATATGGTGGAGGTTATTACGACCGCTATCTAGAACATTTTTCTGGTCATACTTTGAGTACGATCTATCTTTGTCAAATTCAGGACTTTATCCCTGAAAAGCATGATATTCCTGTTCAGGAGGTTCTGATTGATGAAGGAAATCTTTGATAGACGTTACCCTGTAACGAGTTTCTTCCTCTTAGTGACGGCCTTGGTATTTCTACTAATGTTGGTGACTACAGGTGGAAACTTTGACAGGGCGGATACATTATTTCGATTTGGAGCCATGTATGGGCCAGCTATTCGCCTCTTTCCTGAGCAGGTTTGGCGTCTCTTCTCTGCCATTTTTGTTCATATTGGTTGGGAGCATTTCATTGTTAATATGCTTTCGCTCTATTATCTTGGTAGGCAAGTAGAGGAAATTTTCGGATCCAAGAAGTTTTTCTTTCTCTATCTTTTATCAGGAATGATGGGTAATCTCTTTGTTTTTGTATTTAGTCCAAAAACCTTAGCAGCAGGAGCTTCTACTTCTCTCTATGGGCTATTTGCTGCAATTATTGTTCTTCGCTATGCAACGCGTAATCCTTATATCCAGCAGTTGGGGCAATCCTATCTGACACTTTTTGTGGTTAATATTATTGGAAGCGTTCTGATTCCAGGAATCAGCCTAGCAGGCCATATCGGGGGAGCAGTTGGTGGAGCATTTCTAGCAATTATCTTTCCAGTTCGAGGAGAAAGACGGATGTATAGTACCAGCCAGAGGTTAGGAGGGGTAGTGTTATTCGTAGGACTCGCAGTGTTACTTTTCTACAAGGGAATGGGGTTGTGAGAGCTTATAATAATAGTTGTGTAATGAAAAAAGATAAGGCATTTTTGAACCTTATCTTTTTTTGTTTTATACTCAATGAAAATCAAAGAGCAAACTAGGAAGCTAACCGCAGGCTGTACTTGAGTACGGCAAGGTGAAGCTAACGTGGTTTGAAGAGATTTTCGAAGAGTATTATTCCTTCTCAGCTAATTCTTTTCCAAGTTGGATGAGGTAATCTTTAAAGTCATCTTTGACTTGTGGGTGCTTGAGGGCGTAGTCAATAGATGTTTTCATAAAGCCGAATTTATCCCCAACGTCGTAACGAGCTCCTGTAAATTCACGAGCGAAAACACGTTGTGTTTTATTGAGAGTATCGATTGCATCAGTAAGCTGAATCTCATTTCCAGCACCAGGAGCTTGATTTTCGAGGATCTCAAAAATTTCTGGTGTGAGCAGATAACGACCGATAATAGCTAGATCACTTGGAGCCTCCTCTGGAGCTGGTTTTTCAACGAAAGTTTCAACGCTGTAGAGACCATTAATCCCTTCACCTTGAGGAGCGATAACTCCATATGATGAAACGTCTTCGTGTGGTACGGGCATGACAGCAATGGTTGATGCATGTGTCTTTTCGTAATCATTCATCAGTTGTTTTGTCAATGGGATAGCCTTGTCGTTAGTAATGTCCATAAGGTCATCACCCAGCATAACAACAAAAGGTTCATTTCCTACAAAAGCTTTGGCTTGTAAGACAGCGTCTCCAAGACCACGAGGGTGAGTTTGGCGGATGAAATGAAGGCGCATACCAGTTGTTTCGTCTACCAATTTTAGCAAGTCGTGTTTGCCTTTTTCTTTGAGGTTGTACTCAAGCTCAAAGTTTGAGTCAAAGTGGTCTTCAATAGAACGTTTTGATTTACCAGTGACAACCAGAATATCTTCAATACCTGATTTGAGAGCCTCTTCCACGATAAACTGGATAGTTGGTTTGTCCACAATTGGCAACATTTCTTTAGCAAGTGCTTTGGTTGCTGGTAAAAATCGAGTCCCGAGTCCAGCGGCAGGGATGACTGCCTTTCTAACTTTTGATGTCATAAGAATCCTTTCTTTAGAGAGTTAAGACCACTCATTTTCTGCCTTAAATTCATTGTTCATGATGTCATAAATGGCATCTTTGATATTAGTTCCGTGGTAAATAACTTGGTAAATGGCTTGTGTAATCGGCATATAGACTCCAAGTTCTTGCGCTAGTTCATAGGCTGCTCGAGTCGTTGAAATTCCTTCAATCACCATGCCCATATTGGCTTCGATATCAGCTAGAGATTCTCCACGACCAAGAGCATCTCCGGCTCTCCAGTTACGAGAGTGGATGGAGGTTCCCGTTACGATCAAGTCTCCTACACCAGACAAGCCACTATAGGTCAATGGACTGGCCCCGAGTGCTACTCCTAGGCGGGTAATTTCTGCCAAGCCTCGAGCGATGATGGCTGCCTTGGCATTGTCACCAAATCCCAAACCATGTAAAGCTCCAGCACCGACAGCAATAATATTTTTAAGAGCACCAGCAGTTTCAACCCCGATAACATCCGTATTAGTATAAAGTCGGAAGTAGTGATTACTAAAGAGCTCCTGAACGTATTGAGCTGTTTGTAAATTCTTAGAAGCAGCAGTGATTAAAGTCAGGTCACGAACAATGGTTTCTTCCGCATGACTAGGTCCTGAAACAACGACAATATCACTGCGGAGATGTTCAGGAATTTCTTCTTCAAGGATGGTTGATAATCGTTTATGACTATCAGGCTCTAATCCCTTTGAAGCGTGCATGATGATAGCCTTATGATCCAAGGTTTTTGCAACTTGTTGGGCAACAAGTCGTGTCACTTTTGTTGGGACAACAAATAAAATCGCATCCACATCTTTTAATGCCTCTGCTAAGTCAGTGTAGGCAATGATATTTTCATCTAGAACGACATCTTTAAAGTAGTGCTTGTTAGTATGATAGGTATTAATTTCATTGATTTGCTCGGGAAGATTTCCCCAAATACGTACCTCGTGTCCATTGTCATTTAAGACTTGTGAAAGGGCAGTTCCCCAAGATCCAGGCCCCAAGACGGCGACGGTTTGTTTTTCCATGATTTCCTCCTTAATAGAGTCCTTTCCATTATTCTATCATATTCTAGAGGATTTTGCACTTGCATTGCTGGGGAGTGATGGCTTTGTTGCTTGAAAAATATACAAAAACCGAGCCTAAGTAATAAACTCTTAGTCTCGGTTTTGATATTCCTTAAAGAATAACTAGGTTTATTTCAATTGATCTGTAATGTCTTTTGATAGCAACATTCCCAGATGGTAAGTTTTATTGATGTAAGCAATGACATCATTGATATTTTCAGTCGTATGAATTTTTTCTTTGATGTTAGACCTGAATGTTTCATCCTTTAAAAGTTGTTCTTGGTAGAGTTTTTGCAGTCTCTCCTTCTCGTACTTATTGAGCAGAAAAAGGAAAACCAAGCTAATCACAACGAGGACATAAGCATATTGGCTCATAGGAAATCTCCCTGTATGATAAAGAAGTAGTAGTGAATAAATCGATTTAGTGGATCTAAAATAGCAGAACAAGTCAGCAAAACTTGATAAGATTTTTGATAGACCTCTAAACCTAATTACGTATAGGATTTGGTCTTAGTTACTTAGACTGTTTTACAATCAAGTAACTTGAAGATTACGACGTTTTAGGACATAAATCAATCATATTTATGTCCTAAAACTAGTGAAGCGCCTAGCCAAAGTCCGAATAGGATTTGGCGTTAGTTACTTAGATTGCTCTGCAATCAAGTAACTTTGGCGATTTACATCTTCTCTGGCGCTTCTACTCCAAGCAAGCGAAGGGCTTCTTTGAGAACGACTGCAGTTGCGTAGCTGAGAGCTAGACGGCTGTCGCGTTCGGGGCTATCATCCAAGATACGTGTATGTGCATAGTACTTGTTGAAGGCTTGAGACAGGCTAATTGCAAATTTAGCAATGATAGAAGGTTCAAAGTTATCCGCCGCACGGTTGATAATACGTGGGAAGTCTTGGATGAGTTTAATGATTTCCCAGCTTTCAGTATCATTCAAGCTATATTTTTCAGCTGTTTCAGGTTTGAAATCGACTTTGCGTAAGATAGATTGGATACGAGCGTAGGCATATTGAACATAAGGTCCAGTTTCACCTTCGAAGGATACCATGGCCTCTAGGTCGAAGTCGTATCCATTTGTACGGTCAGTCTTAAGGTCATAGAATTTAATGGCCCCAACCCCAACAGCATGCGCTACCTGGTCTTTGTTTTCAAGTTCAGGATTTTTAGCCTCGATTTGGGCTTTGGCACGACTAACAGCCTCTGCAACAGTAGGCTCTAGCAAGATGACATTCCCTTTACGAGTAGAGAGTTTCTTCCCTTCTTTTGTAACTAAACCAAAAGGAACGTGAGTAATGTCGTCACTCCAGCCATAGCCCATCTCTTGCAAGACAGCCTTGAGTTGTTTAAAGTGGGCAGATTGCTCTTGACCAACGACGTAGATAGATTTAGCAAATTGGTATTCGTTTTTACGGTAAAGGGCTGCAGCCAAGTCACGTGTGATGTAGAGAGTTGCACCATCAGATTTCTTGATGAGGGCTGGGTGTTCAATTCCATATTTCTCAAGATTCACAACTTGGGCACCTTCTGATTCAACAAGAAGGCCTTTTTCAGAAAGAATGTCTACAACTGCATCCATCTTATCGTTGTAGAAGGCTTCTCCATTGTAGCTGTCAAATTCGACTTGCAATTCATTGTAAAGGCGGTTAAATTCCACCAAACTTTCATCACGGAACCATTGCCAAAGAGCGAGAGCTTCTTCATCTCCATTTTCAAGTTTACGGAACCATTCGCGTGCTTCTTCATCCAAGCTAGGGTCATTTTCAGCTTCAGCGTTGATGCGGACATAGAGTTTAAGGAGTTCATCGATTGGATGAGCTTTTACAGCTTCTTCGTCACCCCATTTTTTGTAGGCAACAATCAGCATCCCAAACTGTTTACCCCAGTCTCCCAAATGGTTGACCTTGACTGTTTGATAACCGATTTTTTGGAAAATATGTGACAAGCTATCTCCGATAACAGTTGAACGTAGGTGACCAATAGAAAATGGTTTAGCAATATTGGGACTAGACATGTCGATAACAACATTTTTTTGTTTGCCAATAGTTTGGTCAGCATAGTGTTCTTTTTCAGTGATAACAGCTTGCAATACTTGAGCAGAAATGGCAGATTTATCAAGGAAAAAGTTGACGTAAGGTCCTGTTGCAACAACTTTTTCAAAGGCTTGGCTGTTAATTTTTTCAGCCAGTTCAGCCGCAATCATTTGAGGTGCTTTACGTTCGACTTTTGCAAGAGAAAAAGCAGGGAAAGCAATGTCTCCCATTTCTGAGTTTTTAGGGGTTTCCAGTAAATTTAAAATAGCCTCTTGGTCCAGGCTATCAATGACGCTAGCCAACTCGCTAGCAATCAATTCTTTTGTATTCATTAAGAGCTCCTTTTTGGACTTTTCTACTATTTTATCACAATTTTAAAGAAAGAAGAAAAAATTTTTGAAATCTCCTATTTTTTTGGTATAATATAGTTATAAAATTAGTTATAAATATGCATATAAGAGGATTTTATGAGAAAAAGAGATCGTCATCAGTTAATAAAAAAAATGATTACTGAGGAGAAATTAAGTACACAAAAAGAAATTCAAGATCGGTTGGAGGCGCACAATGTTTTTGTGACGCAGACAACCCTGTCTCGTGATTTGCGCGAAATCGGCTTGACCAAGGTCAAGAAAAATGATATGGTGTATTATGTACTAGCAAATGAGACAGAAAAGATTGATTTGGTGGAATTTTTGTCTCATCATTTAGAAGGCGTTGCAAGAGCAGAGTTTACCTTGGTACTTCATACCAAATTGGGCGAAGCCTCTGTTTTGGCAAATATTGTAGATGCAAACAAGGATGAATGGATTTTAGGAACAGTTGCTGGTGCCAATACCTTATTGGTCATTTGTCGAGACCAGCACGTTGCCAAACTCATGGAAGATCGTTTGCTAGATTTGATGAAAGATAAGTAAGGTCTTGGGAGTTGCTCTCAAGACTTATTTTTGACAAGGAGAGACGGAAAATGGCGACAGAAAAGCTATCACCCGGCATGCAACAGTATGTGGATATTAAAAAGCAATATCCAGATGCTTTTTTGCTCTTTCGGATGGGTGATTTTTATGAATTATTTTATGAGGATGCGGTCAATGCTGCGCAGATTCTGGAAATTTCCTTAACGAGTCGCAACAAGAATGCGGACAATCCGATTCCTATGGCGGGTGTCCCCTATCATTCTGCCCAGCAGTATATTGATGTCTTGATTGAGCAGGGCTATAAGGTAGCTATCGCAGAGCAGATGGAAGATCCTAAACAAGCTGTTGGAGTTGTGAAACGAGAGGTTGTTCAGGTCATTACGCCAGGGACAGTGGTCGACAGTAGTAAGCCGGACAGTCAGAACAATTTCTTGGTTGCCATAGACCGTGATGGCAGTCAATTTGGCCTCGCTTATATGGACCTGGTAACGGGTGACTTTTATGTGACAGGTCTTTTGGATTTCACGCTGGTTTGTGGGGAAATCCGTAATCTCAAGGCTCGAGAAGTGGTGCTGGGTTATGACTTGTCTGAGGAAGAAGAACAAATCCTTAGTCGTCAGATGAATCTGGTGCTTTCCTATGAAAAAGAAGGTTTTGAAGACCTTCATTTACTGGATTCACGATTGGCAGCTGTGGAGCAAGCGGCATCTAGTAAGTTGCTCCAGTATGTCCATCGGACTCAGATGAGAGAATTGAACCACCTCAAGCCTGTTATCCGCTATGAAATCAAGGATTTCTTGCAGATGGATTATGCGACCAAGGCTAGTCTGGATTTGGTTGAGAATGCTCGCTCAGGTAAGAAACAAGGAAGTCTTTTCTGGCTTTTGGATGAAACCAAGACGGCTATGGGAATGCGTCTCTTGCGGTCTTGGATCCATCGTCCCTTGATTGATAAGGAACGAATCGTCCAACGTCAAGAGGTGGTGCAGGTCTTTCTCGACCATTTCTTTGAGCGCAGTGATTTGACAGACAGCCTCAAGGGTGTCTATGATATCGAACGCTTGGCTAGTCGTGTTTCTTTTGGAAAAACCAATCCCAAGGATCTCTTGCAGTTGGCGACCACCTTGTCTAGTGTGCCACGGATTCGTGCGATTTTAGAAGGCATGGAGCAACCTGCTCTAGCTTATCTTATAGAACAACTGGATGGAATCCCTGAGTTGGAGAGTTTGATTAGCGCAGCGATTGCTCCTGAAGCTCCTCATGTGATTACAGAAGGTGGCATTATCCGCACTGGATTTGATGAGACTTTAGACAAGTACCGTCGCGTTCTCAGAGAAGGGACTGGCTGGATTGCTGAAATTGAGGCTAAGGAGCGAGAAAACTCTGGTATCAGCACGCTTAAGATTGACTACAATAAAAAGGATGGCTACTATTTCCATGTGACCAATTCGCAACTGGGAAATGTTCCAGCACACTTTTTCCGCAAGGCGACGCTGAAAAACTCGGAACGCTTTGGAACCGAAGAATTAGCCCGTATCGAGGGAGATATGCTGGAGGCGCGTGAGAAGTCAGCTAACCTAGAGTATGAAATTTTTATGCGCATTCGTGAAGAGGTCAGCAAGTACATCCAACGTTTACAAGCTCTAGCCCAAGGAATTGCGACAGTTGATGTCATACAGAGTCTAGCAGTTGTGGCTGAAACCCAGCATTTGATTCGACCTGAATTCGGAGATGATTCGCGGATTGATATCCAGAAAGGGCGCCATGCTGTCGTTGAAAAGGTCATGGGGGCTCAGACCTATATTCCTAATACGATTCAGATGGCAGAAGATACCAGTATTCAACTGATTACAGGGCCCAACATGAGCGGGAAGTCAACCTATATGCGTCAGTTAGCCATGACGGCGATTATGGCCCAGATGGGTTCCTATGTACCGGCAGAAAGTGCCCATTTACCGATTTTTGATGCGATCTTTACCCGTATCGGAGCAGCCGATGATTTGGTTTCAGGCCAATCAACCTTTATGGTGGAGATGATGGAGGCCAACAATGCCATTTCGCATGCGACCAAGAACTCTCTGATTCTCTTTGATGAATTGGGACGGGGAACTGCAACTTATGATGGTATGGCTCTTGCTCAGTCCATCATCGAATACATCCATGAACATATCGGAGCCAAGACCCTCTTTGCAACCCACTACCATGAGTTGACTAGTCTGGAGTCTAGTTTACAACACTTGGTCAATGTCCACGTGGCAACCTTAGAGCAGGATGGACAGGTCACTTTCCTTCATAAGATTGAACCAGGCCCAGCCGATAAATCCTACGGTATCCATGTTGCCAAGATTGCTGGTTTGCCAGCAGATCTCCTAGCAAGAGCGGATAAGATTTTGACTCAGTTAGAGAGTCAGGATACAGAAAGTCCTGCTCCAATGAGGCAAACAAGTTCCGTCTCAGAACAAATTTCACTCTTTGATAGGGCAGAAGAACATCCTATCCTAGCAGAATTATCTAAACTGGACATTTACAACATGACACCTATGCAGGCTATGAATGTCTTAGTAGAGTTAAAACAGAAACTATAAATCCAAGAATTGCTGATCATTCTAGCTGTATCAAGGATACTTCTTTGACAAGTCCCCACTTTTTTGCTAGAATAACATCACACAAACAGAATGAGAAGGAGCTGACGCATTGTCGCTCCCTTTTGTCTATTTTTTAAGGAGAAAGTATGCTGATTCAGAAAATAAAAACCTATAAGTGGCAAGCCCTGGCCTCGCTACTGATGACAGGCTTGATGGTTGCTAGTTCACTTTTGCAACCGCGTTATCTGCAGGAAGTCTTAGACGCCCTCCTTACTGGAAAATATGAAGCTATTTATAGTATCGGGGCTTGGTTGATTGGTGTGGCCGTGGTCGGTCTGGTTGCTGGTGGCCTCAATGTTGTCCTTGCAGCCTATATTGCCCAAGGAGTTTCATCTGACCTTCGAGAGGATGCCTTCCGTAAAATCCAAACCTTTTCTTATGCCAATATTGAACAATTTAATGCGGGAAATCTAGTCGTTCGAATGACAAATGATATCAACCAGATTCAGAACGTCGTCATGATGACCTTCCAAATTCTTTTCAGACTTCCCCTCTTATTCATCGGTTCGTTTATCCTGGCGGTTCAAACCTTACCTTCACTGTGGTGGGTGATTGTTCTCATGGTAGTCTTGATTTTTGCCTTGACTGCTGTCATGATGGGAATGATGGGGCCTCGTTTTGCCAAGTTTCAAACCCTTCTTGAACGCATCAATGCCATTGCCAAGGAAAATCTGCGCGGTGTTCGTGTGGTCAAGTCCTTTGTCCAAGAAAAAGAGCAGTTTGCTAAGTTTACAGAGGTATCAGACGAGCTTCTTGGTCAAAACCTTTACATTGGTTATGCCTTTTCAGTAGTGGAACCCTTTATGATGTTAGTCGGCTACGGGACGGTTTTCCTCTCTATTTGGCTAGTTGCAGGAATGGTTCAGTCGGATCCGTCAGTTGTTGGCTCCATTGCTTCCTTTGTCAATTACCTAAGCCAGATTATCTTTACCATTGTTATGGTTGGATTTTTGGGAAATTCTGTCAGTCGTGCCATGATTTCTATGCGTCGTATTCGAGAAATTCTTGACGCAGAGCCAGCCATGACCTTCAAGGATGTCCCAGATGAAGAGTTGGTCGGCAGTCTTAGCTTTGAAAATGTGACTTTTACCTATCCAATGGACAAGGAACCGATGCTGAAAGATGTGAGCTTTACTATTGAACCTGGTCAAATGGTTGGTGTCGTTGGAGCGACTGGTGCAGGAAAATCAACCTTGGCTCAACTGATTCCACGTCTCTTTGACCCACAGGAAGGGGCTATCAAAATCGGAGGCAAGGATATTCGAGAAGTGAGTGAAGGAACCCTGCGTAAAACAGTTTCTATCGTTCTCCAACGTGCCATTCTCTTTAGTGGGACGATTGCAGATAACTTGAGACAGGGTAAGGGAGATGCTACTCTATTTGAAATGGAGCGCGCAGCCAACATTGCCCAGGCTAGTGAATTCATTCATCGTATGGAGAAAACCTTTGAAAGTCCAGTTGAGGAACGGGGAACCAATTTCTCAGGTGGGCAAAAGCAAAGGATGTCGATTGCGCGTGGGATTGTCAGCAATCCACGTATTCTGATTTTTGACGATTCGACCTCGGCCTTGGATGCTAAGTCAGAGCGCCTGGTTCAAGAAGCCTTGAATAAGGACTTGAAGGGAACAACAACCATTATCATCGCGCAAAAGATTAGCTCGGTTGTTCATGCAGATAAAATCTTGGTTCTAGATCAAGGACGATTGATTGGTCAAGGTACGCATGCAGACTTGGTTGCCAATAATACTGTTTACCGTGAAATCTACGAAACACAGAAAGGAAAGGAGGAGTAAAATGAAGACAGTTCAATTTTTTTGGAATTATTTTAAAGTCTATAAGCTATCATTTGTAGTTGTTATCCTGATGATTGTTCTGGCGACTCTTGCCCAAGCTCTCTTTCCGGTATTTTCTGGACAAGCGGTAACAGAGTTAGCTAATTTAGTTCAAGCTTATCAAAATGGCAATCCAGAACTTGTTTGGCAAAGCCTATCAGGAATCATGGTCAATCTTGGTCTGCTAGTTTTGGTTCTATTTATCTCCAGTGTGATATACATGTGTCTCATGACGCGCGTGATTGCAGAATCGACCAACGAGATGCGCAAAGGCCTCTTCGGTAAGCTTGCTCGCTTGACGGTTTCTTTCTTTGACCGCCGACAAGATGGCGATATCCTGTCTCGTTTTACCAGTGATTTGGATAATATCCTCCAAGCTTTTAACGAAAGCTTGATTCAGGTCATGAGCAATATTGTTTTATACATCGGTCTGATTCTTGTCATGTTTTCGAGAAATGTGACCCTGGCCCTCATCACCATTGCCAGCACACCAGTTGCCTTCCTTATGCTGATTTTCATCGTAAAAATGGCACGCAAATACACCAACCTCCAGCAAAAAGAGGTAGGGAAACTCAACGCCTATATGGATGAGAGTATCTCAGGCCAAAAAGCCGTGATTGTGCAAGGAATTCAAAAGGATATGATGGCAGGATTTCTTGAACAAAATGAGCGCGTGCGCAAGGCAACCTTTAAAGGAAGAATGTTCTCAGGAATTCTTTTCCCTGTCATGAATGGGATGAGCCTGGTTAATACAGCTATCGTCATCTTTGCTGGTTCAGCTGTACTTTTGAATGATAAGTCTATTGAAACAAGTACAGCCTTAGGTTTGATTGTTATGTTTGCCCAATTTTCACAGCAGTACTACCAGCCTATTATTCAAGTTGCAGCTAGTTGGGGAAGCCTTCAGTTAGCCTTTACAGGTGCTGAACGGATTCAGGAAATGTTTGACGCAGAGGAAGAAATCCGACCTGAAAAGGCTCCAATCTTCACTAAGTTGCAAGAAGGTGTTGAAATTAGTCATATTGATTTTTCATACCTACCTGATAAACCTATTTTGAAAGATGTCAGCATTTCTGCCCCTAAAGGCCAGATGACAGCAGTTGTTGGTCCGACAGGGTCAGGGAAAACGACTATTATGAACCTCATCAATCGCTTTTATGATGTTGATGCTGGTGGTATTTATTTTGACGGCAAAGACATCCGTGACTATGATTTAGATAGTCTCAGAAGTAAGGTGGGAATTGTTTTGCAGGATTCGGTCTTATTTAGAGGAACGATTCGAGACAATATCCGTTTCGGTGTGCCAGATGCTAGTCAAGAAATGGTTGAGGCAGCAGCCAAGGCAACCCACATTCACGACTATATCGAAAGCTTACCTGACAAATACGATACCCTTATCGATGATGATCAAAGCATCTTCTCGACAGGACAAAAACAATTGATTTCTATCGCTCGAACCCTGATGACAGATCCAGAAGTTCTCATTCTCGATGAAGCAACTTCAAACGTAGATACGGTGACAGAAAGCAAGATTCAGCATGCCATGGAGGCAGTTGTAGCAGGTAGAACCAGTTTTGTTATTGCCCATCGCTTGAAAACCATTCTCAATGCTGATCAGATTATTGTCCTCAAAGATGGAGAAGTCATTGAACGCGGTAACCACCATGAACTTTTGAAACTAGGTGGCTTCTATTCAGAACTCTATCACAATCAATTTGTCTTTGAATAAGAAAGAAGTTGTCCTATGTGGGCAGCTTTTTCTTGTCCATAAAAAATATTTATCACAAACTTAAAAAAAACATATTAGACGAAAGGCATTTTGAGTGATATGATAGGACTATCGTTAATATTCGAAAGGAGAGGCATCATGGCTAGAACGGTTGTAGGAGTTGCTGCAAATCTATGTCCCGTAGACGCAGAAGGTAAAAACATTCATTCATCTGTATCTTGTAGATTCGCAGAGAGCATTCGTCAAGTCGGTGGTCTCCCTTTAGTCATTCCTGTTGGTGATGAGTCAGTTGTACGCGATTATGTAGAAATGATTGACAAACTTATCTTGACAGGCGGTCAAAATGTCCATCCTCAATTTTATGGAGAGAAAAAGACCATCGAGAGCGATGATTACAATCTGGTTCGTGATGAGTTTGAACTGGCCCTCTTAAAGGAAGCTCTCCGCCAGAATAAACCAATTATGGCAATCTGTCGCGGTGTCCAACTTGTCAATGTTGCCTTTGGCGGAACCCTCAATCAAGAAATCGAAGGCCACTGGCAAGGCCTACCTTTCGGAACATCTCACTCTATTGAGACAGTAGAAGGAAGCGTGGTGGCTAAGCTATTTGGAAAAGAAAGTCAGGTTAACTCAGTTCATCGTCAAAGTATTAAAGATTTGGCACCTAATTTCCGTGTAACTGCTATTGATCCAAGAGACCAAACCATCGAAGCGATTGAGTCTATCGATGAGCACCGCATTATCGGTTTGCAGTGGCATCCAGAGTTTCTGGTCAATGAAGAAGATGGCAATTTAGAATTATTTGAATATTTATTGAATGAACTGTAACGACTGGAACATCTAGTCGTTCTTTCTTTTATTTTTTCAAAATTTTTGGAATGTGGGATTTTTACGCAAACGTTTGAATTCTGATAAAAATTGGAGAAATTCGACAAAAAAACTTGAAAAAAACGAAGGTAAGCGTTATGATAGAAAAGAAGAAATATTGGAGGAATAACATGTCACATATTAAATTTGATTATTCAAAAGTTTTAGACAAATTTGTTGCACCACATGAAGTGGAATACATGCAATCACAAGTAACAGCAGCAGATGAATTGATCCGTAAAGGAACTGGTGCTGGTAGCGACTTCTTGGGATGGTTGGACCTTCCTGAAAACTACGACCGCGAAGAATTTGACCGCATCTTGAAAGCTGCTGAGCAAATCAAATCAGACAGCGATGTTTTGGTTGTAATCGGCATCGGTGGATCTTACCTTGGTGCGAAAGCAGCAATCGACTTCTTGAACCACCACTTTGCTAACTTGCAAACAAAAGAAGAACGCAAGGCTCCACAAATCCTTTACGCAGGAAATTCAATCTCATCTACTTACCTTGCTGACTTGGTAGAGTATGTTGCAGACAAAGACTTCTCAGTAAACGTGATTTCTAAATCAGGTACAACAACTGAACCAGCGATTGCTTTCCGTGTCTTCAAAGAACTCTTGGTTAAGAAATACGGTCAAGAAGAAGCCAACAAACGTATCTATGCAACAACTGACCGCCAAAAAGGTGCTGTTAAGGTTGAAGCAGACGCTAACGGTTGGGAAACATTTGTTGTTCCAGATGATATCGGTGGACGCTTCTCAGTATTGACAGCCGTTGGTTTGCTTCCAATCGCAGCATCAGGAGCTGACATCAAAGCCCTTATGGAAGGTGCGAATGCAGCTCGCAAAGACTACACTTCAGATAAAATCTCTGAAAACGAAGCTTACCAATACGCAGCAGTTCGTAACATCCTTTACCGTAAAGGCTATGCAACAGAGATCTTGGTAAACTACGAGCCATCACTTCAATACTTCTCAGAATGGTGGAAACAATTGGCTGGTGAATCAGAAGGAAAAGACCAAAAAGGTATCTACCCAACTTCAGCCAACTTCTCAACTGACTTGCACTCACTTGGTCAATTTATCCAAGAAGGAACTCGTATCATGTTTGAAACAGTTGTTCGTGTTGACAAACCTCGTAAAAACGTGATTATTCCTAGCTTGGAAGAAGATCTTGACGGACTTGGTTACCTTCAAGGAAAAGACGTTGACTTTGTAAACAAAAAAGCAACTGACGGTGTTCTTCTTGCCCACACAGATGGTGATGTACCAAACATGTATGTGACTCTTCCAGAGCAAGATGCTTTCACTCTTGGTTACACTATCTACTTCTTCGAATTGGCAATTGCCCTTTCAGGTTACTTGAATGCTATCAACCCATTTGACCAACCAGGTGTTGAAGCTTACAAACGTAACATGTTTGCCCTTCTTGGAAAACCAGGATTTGAAGAATTGAGCAAAGAACTTAACGCACGTCTATAATAGAAGAAAAGAGTGGCTTGTCCACTCTTTTTACTCTCTTTATCCATAGAAATTGGCCTCAGCCAAGACTTGTGATATAATATAGAGAGCAAAAAGGCAGACGCCTAGAGACTTTATAGGAGAAACTATGTCAAAAGATATCCGCGTACGTTACGCACCAAGTCCAACAGGACTACTACACATCGGAAATGCCCGTACAGCATTGTTCAACTACCTTTATGCACGTCATCACGGTGGAACTTTTATTATCCGTATCGAAGATACTGACCGTAAACGCCATGTCGAAGATGGTGAACGTTCACAACTTGAAAACCTTCGTTGGTTGGGTATGGATTGGGACGAAAGTCCAGAAACACATGAAAACTACCGCCAGTCTGAACGTTTGGACTTGTATCAAAAATACATCGATCAATTGCTAGTTGAAGGAAAAGCCTACAAATCTTACGTTACAGAAGAAGAGTTGGCAACTGAACGCGAACGCCAAGAAGCAGCTGGTGAAACACCTCGCTACATTAACGAATACCTTGGTATGAGTGAAGAGGAAAAAGCAGCTTACATCGCAGAACGTGAAGCAGCTGGTATCATTCCAACAGTTCGTTTGGCGGTCAATGAGTCAGGTATCTACAAGTGGCATGATATGGTTAAAGGTGATATCGAATTTGAAGGTGGCAATATTGGTGGTGACTGGGTTATCCAAAAGAAAGACGGTTACCCAACTTACAACTTTGCCGTTGTCATCGATGACCATGATATGCAAATTTCTCACGTAATCCGTGGAGATGACCACATTGCTAATACACCAAAACAGCTCATGGTTTATGAAGCACTTGGTTGGGAAGCTCCAGAGTTTGGTCACATGACCTTGATTATCAACTCTGAGACTGGTAAGAAGTTATCTAAACGTGATACTAATACACTTCAATTTATCGAAGATTACCGAAAGAAAGGTTACCTTCCAGAAGCAGTCTTTAACTTTATTGCTCTTCTTGGTTGGAACCCAGGTGGCGAAGATGAAATCTTCTCTCGTGAAGAACTCATTAAACTTTTCGATGAAAACCGACTCAGCAAGTCTCCAGCAGCCTTTGACCAGAAAAAACTGGACTGGATGAGCAATGACTATATCAAGAATGCAGATTTAGAAACTATCTTTGAAATGGCAAAACCATTCCTAGAAGAAGCAGGTCGATTGACTGACAAGGCTGAAAAATTAGTTGAGCTCTATAAACCACAAATGAAATCAGTAGATGAGATTATCCCATTGACAGATCTCTTCTTCTCAGATTTCCCAGAATTGACAGAAGCAGAGCGCGAAGTCATGGCGGGGGAAACAGTCCCAACAGTTCTTGAAGCCTTCAAAGCAAAACTTGAAGCGATGACAGATGATGAATTTGTAACAGAGAATATCTTCCCACAAATCAAAGCTGTTCAAAAAGAAACAGGTATTAAAGGAAAAAATCTTTTTATGCCTATTCGTATCGCAGTTTCAGGTGAAATGCATGGACCAGAATTACCAGATACAATTTTCTTGCTTGGACGTGAAAAATCAATCCAGCATATCGAAAATATGTTAAAGGAAATCTCTAAGTAAGAAGGGTACAATAATGGACATCTGGGAAAAGATGTACGAAGAAGCACAGAAATTGTATAATCCACATGAAGTATCTGATTTTGTTTATGCTAATCATGTCGTTGCCGCAGTAGAAGCAGAAGATGAACAAATATTTACAGGATTCTGTATGGAGGGAACATGTGGTGTTTTCCATCTCTGCGCAGAGCGGGCAGCACTCTTCAATATGTACCAATTCTCGGGACAAACTAAGGTTAAAAAAGTCTTAGCCTTTCGAGAGCAACCACCTTATGGTGGAAGTTCGGGTATGCCTTGTGGCGCATGCAGAGAGTTCCTCTTAGAGTTGAACGTTGAAAATAAAGAAGCAGAATTCATGATGGACTACAATACAAGAAAGACAGTGAAAGTCGCAGAACTAATCCCATATTGGTGGGGAGAAGAACGTGCTTCTAAGTTTAATAATCAATAGAAGAGTCAGTATAATTCTGGCTCTTTTTACTTAATTTGAAAAAAACAGAAAAAGTTGTTGACAAGTCTGAAAAAGTCTGTATAATAGTAAGAGTTGAAAATAACAGCTCAGGTCCGTTGGTCAAGGGGTTAAGACACCGCCTTTTCACGGCGGTAACACGGGTTCGAATCCCGTACGGACTATGGTATGTTGTGGTTGAGGCACTTGATGAAAAAAGATTAAAAAAGTTTCAAAAAAGTGTTGACAAGCGAAAGCGACTGTGATATACTAATATAGTTGTCACTTGAGAGAAGTAAGTGACAAAGACCTTTGAAAACTGAACAAGACGAACCAATGTGCAGGGCACTACAACTAAGGTTGTAGTACTGAACAATGAAAAAACAATAAATCTGTCAGTGACAGAAATGAGTGAGAACTCAAACTTTTAATGAGAGTTTGATCCTGGCTCAGGACGAACGCTGGCGGCGTGCCTAATACATGCAAGTAGAACGCTGAAGGAGGA
>NZ_WIJO01000089.1:0-4727 GCF_009496205.1 Streptococcus mitis | reverse complement strand
GCTTCTCTAAGCTATATCCTTGTTTTCTAAGTTCATAGATCTGAACTTTATCATCATAAGTTAATTTCATGATAAAAACACCCCAAAAGTTAGATTTTTTCTGTCTAACTTTTGGGGGGCAGTTCATAAATCCGCTTAGGTAAGGCGTTTTTATCTTCTTTCCGAAACATTCTTTTTGATTTGCAACCAATTACATCAATAAATTTACTATATAGATATTAAAACGAGGCCCCTTACGGAACCTCGCTCATCTTTATTTAACATGATTTTCTGCTTCTTTTTGAGCTTTTTCGATTGTTTTTTTACTTTCTTGCTCCCATTTAGTCTTAGCTTCTTCATACTGTTTGGTTGTCACAGTATCTTTTTGCAGTTTCATGTACTTGTAGTTATTGCCATCACCCTTGATGCCGACCAGTGAATAGCCTCTTGTAAATGGCGTTACTTTGGTTACAGATGCTGTACCACCACTTGACATGGCTGACATAATCAGAGAATTGTCAATCATCCAAGCCTGTGCTTCAGCATATTTTTCATAGCGTTTGGCTACATCTTTATTTTCGCTATCTGCATCTTTGAGCATCTTGGTGTAAGTATCAAGTCCCAAGCTAGCAATCTTAGCTTTATCTTCTTGAGCATCTAGACCAAAAATCTTGAGGTAGAATCCATCCTCTGCATTGAAAGGATTAAGATAAGTTGACGGATCTTGGTAGTCACCTACCCAACCATCAAAGTTCAAATCATAGTCACGATCAGCTGGTGTTGGCGCTAAAAAGGCTACATTATTAAAATCATCCGTTGAAAGTTGTTGAACATCAATGACAATGTTATCAGCACCTAAAACCGACTCAAGAGTCTGCTTAACTGAGTTCATACCTGTCACAGCATTCTTACTTGTCTGATCAACTGCAACATCCAAGTGAATAGGGAAAGTCACACCTTGACTTGCCAATTCTTTTTTAGCTTCCGCAAATTTTGCTCGGGCTTTTTCTTTGTTGAAATAGGCATCCTGAGCATCTTGCAAGTTAATATCTGACCATTCTGTGCCATAGTTGACCAATTTAGAAGCGACTACTTCTCCAAAGGTCTTGTCTCCAACTTGGACAAATGTTGGAGGCACTAGGGTGTTACGAAGAGTCTTGCTAGCCGCTTCTTCCCCATTTGACTGAGCAGAATAGGCTGTGCGGTCCAAGGCAAAGTTCACTGTTTGGCGGAAGTTTTTGTTCAAGACAGCTGTCTCAGTTGACTTCTTCTGCTCATCTGTCGTTTTAGCAGTGTGATTGTAGGCCTTACGGTTGACGTTGAAATTGAAATACCAAGAAGTCTTGTCCTGCAAGCTATAGACGATATTATCCTTATATTTCTCCTTGGTCTTAGCAAAGTTAGAACTATTTGGATAAACCCCAGCGATAGAATAAGCTCCACTTTCAAAGTTACGGATGGTCAATTCTTGGTCTGAACCATCAAAGTAAGCCAATTTTACGTGTTCAATTGATACTTTGTCATGATCATAGTAATGCGGATTTTTCACATACTCGATAGATGATTTTGATGTGAAATCTTTTAACAAATAAGGTCCGCTGTAGAGAATGCTATCTGGAGATAGGGTACCAAAATCTTTCCCTTTTGAGTTTAGAAACTCTTCATTCACTGGGAAAAGAATACTGTTGGTTGTTTTTGAATTCCAGTAAGGCTCTGGACGTGCCAAAGTATACTCAACAGTCTGGTCGTCAATGGCTTTCACTCCAACCTTAGAAAAGTCAGAATCCGCTCCTGTAATATAATCATTCAAGCCCTTGATCGAGTTTTGTATCAAGTCAATGGCCTGTGATTTATTGTCCACTGCGTACTTAATCCCTGTCACAAAATCTTGTGCCTTGACTGGGGCATACTCTTCACCGTCAGCCGTAAACCATTTGGCATCTTTTCTCAGTTTATAGGTATAAGTCAGACCGTCGCTTGAAACAGACCAGTCCTCTGCCAAAGATGGAACTAGGTTTCCGTGGTTGTCATTTTCAAGCAAACCATCAACTAGGTTAGTAATAATAGCTGTATTATCAGCGTAGTAGTCTAATAAGTAGTTAAATGTAGTTGGGTTTCCACTAAAGGTTGATGAGTAAGTTTTTGTATCTGAACCTGATTGTCCGCAAGCAGTTAACAGCAAGGCAGCTGCAACAGTCAGACCTGCACTAAGGATACGCTTTTTTGTAGTCATCTTCTTTCTCCTTTATGTTAGTTTTTATAACATAGGTTTATTTTACCAAAATAGTGGGAATTTGTAAAGTTAATTGAATTTTGAGAATGAAAGTTTATAAACTTTAGTCATAAAAAAACAAAGGATTTCTGTCTTTCATACAGTCCTCCCTTGTTTTTATGCGATTTATCATTTAAATATCAATGAATTAACTGATAACCTAACGAAAGCAAGAATCTCATTCACGTTATTTTATGTGCTTTTCTAAATCCTTTTGATACTGAGCATTCGATTCCAGTTTTTCCTTTTGCCACTTTTTGAAGGCCGCATCATACTCTTTAGTTGTCACAATATCATTTTGAAGTTCCATTCCTTTAAAAATAAATGGATCCCCCTTAATACCGACCTGTGAATAAGCTTTGGTAAATGGAACAGTACGACTAACCATAGGAGAGCCCCCTGAAGAAGCAACTGGAATAAGAAGTGAACTATCAGTAACCCAAGCCTGTGCTTTAGCATACTTTTCGTATCGTTTATCAAGATTACTTGTCTCAGAAGCCGCATCATCCAAGAGCTTCTTGTATTCATCCAAGCCAACTTTTGCCACAACTTCAGGATCCTTGCCCTTTGTTATACCTAGATGTTTCAAGGCAGAACCCTTCTTAGCATCTAAAATATTGAGATAGGTTGCTGGATCTTGGTAATCTGGTCCCCAACCTGTTCCGTTCAAATCATAATCTTTTTGGGTTGGAACTTTAGCTTGAGAAGTAATACTTTCCTTCTCATTATCTGTCATTTGAAGAACATCTATAATCACATTCTCCGTTCCAAGCGTTTCTTCAATTGATTGTTTTAGCGAATTGGTTTGTTGAACCGCAACTACATCTGTCTGTTCTACTGGCACATCTAGATGAATCGGGAAACTCACTCCCTTAGCTTGCAATTCTGACTTCGCTTTTTCAAATGCAGACTTGGCCTTTGTTGGATTGTAAATTGTATCCTTACCATCTGTGAGAGTCACATCTTTCCACTGTTCTCCATATTTCAGTAGTTCATCCTGAGCCAACTGTCCGAAGGTCTTCCCAGCTACTTGAACGTAATTATCTGGCACTAGACTATTACGAATAATCTTATCCGCACCCTCTTCACCGTTTAATTGAGCTGTATAGGCGTGGCGATTGAAGGCAAAATTAATTGCTTGACGGAAATTTTTATTCAGCATGGCTTCTTTTGTAGAAAGCTTTTGTCCTTCATCTGTCTTGGCTGTTTTATTATATGATTGACGATTTACGTTAAAAGTAAAGTAATAACTAGTTGCTTCCTGAGGGCTATAAATAATCTGATCTCCATATTTCTCTTTGGTAGAAGCAAAACTTGAACTATTTGGGAAAAGTCTCGCTGTATTATATGCTCCTGTAGCGAAACTACGGATAAGGGATTCTTGATCTGATCCGTCATAGAATGTTAATTTTACATTATCAATCTTGACATTTTCCTTATCCCAATAGTTAGGATTTTTTTCATATTCAATCACAGATTTAGAAATCAAAGATTTCAAAAAATATGGACCATTGTAAAGAATACTTGATGGGGTTGGCGCTCCGTAATCCTTGCCTGTTGCATTCAAAAATTCTTCATTTACAGGGAGCATGGTTGCTGTTGTTACTTTAGAGTTCCAAAAACTTTCTGGTTTATTAAGGGTATATTCTACCGTATAATCATCAAGAGCTTTAACACCTACAGTTGAAAAATCATTGGTCTCACCACTAACATAAGCCTCCAAACCTTTGATTGATTTTTCAATCAAAGAAAGACCATCTGACTTAGCATCTGCTGCATGCTTCAGACCTGTAACAAAATCCTGCGCCTTAACTTCTGCATACTCCTCTCCTTCAGAAGTATACCACTTCACCCCCTTACGAAGTTTGTAAGTGTAAGTCAAACCATCGGTTGAAACAGTCCAATCCTCTGCTAAAGACGGAACAAGATTCCCATATTTATCATTCTCTAAAAGACCATCAACAACATTACCAATCACGTCAGAAGTAGAACTTTTACTCGTAACGCTATAATCCAAGGAAGACGGATCCACTGCATAAACATAAGAAAAGCTCCTCGGGGCATCTGCTTTCTTATCACTTTTACCACAAGCTGCCAAAAGAAGGGCCGCACTCAAGGTCACTCCCGCTCCTAAGAGCCACTTTTTCGATTGCATAAATAATCTCCTTCAAAATAGTATTTTCACTATTATACCCTATTTTATTATAAAAGCAAGAGCTTTTGACAGATTTTTTAGAAAATTCTAAAAAATATTTTTTAAAAGAGTCTGGGACAATAGTCTCTTATCTCCAAAAAAGCAACGGATTTGCCGTTGCTTTTTTGCATGGTTGCGATAGTCTTAGTAAAATAGAATTGCTTAATAAATCATTTAGAAAGGCCATCCCATGCATATTCACTATAACAAAAATCAAACAACTTTACCACTAGAAATCAGTTCTTTCTTACCACAAGACCATCTCGTCTTTACTATTGAAAA
>NZ_WIJO01000088.1:0-4936 GCF_009496205.1 Streptococcus mitis | reverse complement strand
AAAAAACAATAAATCTGTCAGTGACAGAAATGAGTGAGAACTCAAACTTTTAATGAGAGTTTGATCCTGGCTCAGGACGAACGCTGGCGGCGTGCCTAATACATGCAAGTAGAACGCTGAAGGAGGAGCTTGCTTCTCCGGATGAGTTGCGAACGGGTGAGTAACGCGTAGGTAACCTGCCTGGTAGTGGGGGATAACTATTGGAAACGATAGCTAATACCGCATAACAGTAGATGTTGCATGACATTTGCTTAAAAGGTGCAATTGCATCACTACCAGATGGACCTGCGTTGTATTAGCTAGTTGGTGGGGTAACGGCTCACCAAGGCGACGATACATAGCCGACCTGAGAGGGTGATCGGCCACACTGGGACTGAGACACGGCCCAGACTCCTACGGGAGGCAGCAGTAGGGAATCTTCGGCAATGGACGGAAGTCTGACCGAGCAACGCCGCGTGAGTGAAGAAGGTTTTCGGATCGTAAAGCTCTGTTGTAAGAGAAGAACGAGTGTGAGAGTGGAAAGTTCACACTGTGACGGTATCTTACCAGAAAGGGACGGCTAACTACGTGCCAGCAGCCGCGGTAATACGTAGGTCCCGAGCGTTGTCCGGATTTATTGGGCGTAAAGCGAGCGCAGGCGGTTAGATAAGTCTGAAGTTAAAGGCTGTGGCTTAACCATAGTACGCTTTGGAAACTGTTTAACTTGAGTGCAAGAGGGGAGAGTGGAATTCCATGTGTAGCGGTGAAATGCGTAGATATATGGAGGAACACCGGTGGCGAAAGCGGCTCTCTGGCTTGTAACTGACGCTGAGGCTCGAAAGCGTGGGGAGCAAACAGGATTAGATACCCTGGTAGTCCACGCCGTAAACGATGAGTGCTAGGTGTTAGACCCTTTCCGGGGTTTAGTGCCGTAGCTAACGCATTAAGCACTCCGCCTGGGGAGTACGACCGCAAGGTTGAAACTCAAAGGAATTGACGGGGGCCCGCACAAGCGGTGGAGCATGTGGTTTAATTCGAAGCAACGCGAAGAACCTTACCAGGTCTTGACATCCCTCTGACCGCTCTAGAGATAGAGTTTTCCTTCGGGACAGAGGTGACAGGTGGTGCATGGTTGTCGTCAGCTCGTGTCGTGAGATGTTGGGTTAAGTCCCGCAACGAGCGCAACCCCTATTGTTAGTTGCCATCATTCAGTTGGGCACTCTAGCGAGACTGCCGGTAATAAACCGGAGGAAGGTGGGGATGACGTCAAATCATCATGCCCCTTATGACCTGGGCTACACACGTGCTACAATGGCTGGTACAACGAGTCGCAAGCCGGTGACGGCAAGCTAATCCCTTAAAGCCAGTCTCAGTTCGGATTGTAGGCTGCAACTCGCCTACATGAAGTCGGAATCGCTAGTAATCGCGGATCAGCACGCCGCGGTGAATACGTTCCCGGGCCTTGTACACACCGCCCGTCACACCACGAGAGTTTGTAACACCCGAAGTCGGTGAGGTAACCGTAAGGAGCCAGCCGCCTAAGGTGGGATAGATGATTGGGGTGAAGTCGTAACAAGGTAGCCGTATCGGAAGGTGCGGCTGGATCACCTCCTTTCTAAGGATAAGGAACTGCGCATTGGTCTTGTTTAGTCTTGAGAGGTCTTGTGGGGCCTTAGCTCAGCTGGGAGAGCGCCTGCTTTGCACGCAGGAGGTCAGCGGTTCGATCCCGCTAGGCTCCATTGGTGAGAGATCACCAAGTAATGCACATTGAAAATTGAATATCTATATCAAATAGTAACAAGAAAATAAACCGAAAACGCTGTAGTATTAATAAGAGTTTATGACTGAAAGGTCAGAAAATAAGGTTAAGTTAATAAGGGCGCACGGTGGATGCCTTGGCACTAGGAGCCGAAGAAGGACGTGACAAACGACGATATGCCTTGGGTAGCTGTAAGTAAGCGATGATCCAGGGATTTCCGAATGGGGGAACCCAACAGGTACTACCTGTTACCCGCATCTGTTAAGGATGTGAGGAGGAAGACGCAGTGAACTGAAACATCTAAGTAGCTGCAGGAAGAGAAAGCAAAAGCGATTGCCTTAGTAGCGGCGAGCGAAACGGCAGGAGGGCAAACCGAAGAGTTTACTCTTCGGGGTTGTAGGACTGCAATGTGGACTCAAAGATTATAGAAGAATGATTTGGGAAGATCAGCCAAAGAGAGTGATAGCCTCGTATTTAAAATAGTCTTTGTACCTAGCAGTATCCTGAGTACGGCGGGACACGTGAAATCCCGTCGGAATCTGGGAGGACCATCTCCCAACCCTAAATACTCCCTAGTGACCGATAGTGAACCAGTACCGTGAGGGAAAGGTGAAAAGCACCCCGGGAGGGGAGTGAAATAGAACCTGAAACCGTGTGCCTACAACAAGTTCGAGCCCGTTAATGGGTGAGAGCGTGCCTTTTGTAGAATGAACCGGCGAGTTACGTTATGATGCGAGGTTAAGTTGAAGAGACGGAGCCGTAGGGAAACCGAGTCTGAATAGGGCGAATTAGTATCATGACGTAGACCCGAAACCATGTGACCTACCCATGAGCAGGTTGAAGGTGCGGTAAGACGCACTGGAGGACCGAACCAGGGCACGTTGAAAAGTGCTTGGATGACTTGTGGGTAGCGGAGAAATTCCAAACGAACTTGGAGATAGCTGGTTCTCTCCGAAATAGCTTTAGGGCTAGCGTCGACATAAAGATTCTTGGAGGTAGAGCACTGTTTGGGTGAGGGGTCCATCCCGGATTACCAATCTCAGATAAACTCCGAATGCCAATGAATTATGGTCGGCAGTGAGACTGCGAGTGCTAAGATCCGTAGTCGAAAGGGAAACAGCCCAGACCACCAGCTAAGGTCCCAAAATAATTGTTAAGTGGAAAAGGATGTGGGGTTGCACAGACAACTAGGATGTTAGCTTAGAAGCAGCTATTCATTCAAAGAGTGCGTAATAGCTCACTAGTCGAGTGACCCTGCGCCGAAAATGTACCGGGGCTAAAACAATTTACCGAAGCTGTGGATACCTTTATAGGTATGGTAGGAGAGCGTTCTATGTGTGATGAAGGTGTACCGTGAGGAGCGCTGGAACGCATAGAAGTGAGAATGCCGGTATGAGTAGCGAAAGACAGGTGAGAATCCTGTCCACCGTAAGACTAAGGTTTCCAGGGGAAGGCTCGTCCGCCCTGGGTTAGTCGGGACCTAAGGAGAGACCGAAAGGTGTATCCGATGGACAACAGGTTGATATTCCTGTACTAGAGTATGTAGTGATGGAGGGACGCAGTAGGCTAACTAAAGCAGACGATTGGAAGTGTCTGTCTAAGCAGTGAGGTGTGATATGAGTCAAATGCTTATATCTATAACATTGAGCTGTGATGGGGAGCGAAGTTTAGTAGCGAAGTTAGTGACGTCACACTGCCAAGAAAAGCTTCTAGCGTTTAAACATACTCTACCCGTACCGCAAACCGACACAGGTAGTCGAGGCGAGTAGCCTCAGGTGAGCGAGAGAACTCTCGTTAAGGAACTCGGCAAAATGACCCCGTAACTTCGGGAGAAGGGGTGCTGACTTTAAGTCAGCCGCAGTGAATAGGCCCAAGCAACTGTTTATCAAAAACACAGCTCTCTGCTAAATCGTAAGATGATGTATAGGGGGTGACGCCTGCCCGGTGCTGGAAGGTTAAGAGGAGTGCTTAGCGCAAGCGAAGGTATGAATTGAAGCCCCAGTAAACGGCGGCCGTAACTATAACGGTCCTAAGGTAGCGAAATTCCTTGTCGGGTAAGTTCCGACCCGCACGAAAGGCGTAATGATTTGGGCACTGTCTCAACGAGAGACTCGGTGAAATTTTAGTACCTGTGAAGATGCAGGTTACCCGCGACAGGACGGAAAGACCCCATGGAGCTTTACTGCAGTTTGATATTGAGTGTCTGTACCACATGTACAGGATAGGTAGGAGTCTATGAGATCGGGACGCCAGTTTCGAAGGAGACGATGTTGGGATACTACCCTTGTGTTATGGCCACTCTAACCCAGATAGGTGATCCCTATCGGAGACAGTGTCTGACGGGCAGTTTGACTGGGGCGGTCGCCTCCTAAAAGGTAACGGAGGCGCCCAAAGGTTCCCTCAGAATGGTTGGAAATCATTCGCAGAGTGTAAAGGTATAAGGGAGCTTGACTGCGAGAGCTACAACTCGAGCAGGGACGAAAGTCGGGCTTAGTGATCCGGTGGTTCCGTATGGAAGGGCCATCGCTCAACGGATAAAAGCTACCCTGGGGATAACAGGCTTATCTCCCCCAAGAGTTCACATCGACGGGGAGGTTTGGCACCTCGATGTCGGCTCGTCGCATCCTGGGGCTGTAGTCGGTCCCAAGGGTTGGGCTGTTCGCCCATTAAAGCGGCACGCGAGCTGGGTTCAGAACGTCGTGAGACAGTTCGGTCCCTATCCGTCGCGGGCGTAGGAAATTTGAGAGGATCTGCTCCTAGTACGAGAGGACCAGAGTGGACTTACCGCTGGTGTACCAGTTGTCTTGCCAAAGGCATCGCTGGGTAGCTATGTAGGGAAGGGATAAACGCTGAAAGCATCTAAGTGTGAAACCCACCTCAAGATGAGATTTCCCATGATTTTATATCAGTAAGAGCCCTGAGAGATGATCAGGTAGATAGGTTAGAAGTGGAAGTGTGGCGACACATGTAGCGGACTAATACTAATAGCTCGAGGACTTATCCAAAGTAACTGAGAATATGAAAGCGTAAGGTTTTCTTGATTTGAATAGATATTCAATTTTGAGTAGGTATTACTCAGAGTTAAGTGACGATAGCCTAGGAGATACACCTGTACCCATGCCGAACACAGAAGTTAAGCCCTAGAACGCCGGAAGTAGTTGGGGGTTGCCCCCTGTGAGATATGGAAGTCGCTTAGCT
>NZ_WIJO01000087.1:0-4960 GCF_009496205.1 Streptococcus mitis | reverse complement strand
AACTTGTATTTTATACTTATATAAAGAAACGAAGGATAAAATACTAACAGTATTCAAAAAAGTGATTATTTTTGTGATATTTGTAGTTATATCACTTTATGCCAATAGGATAGTTCCAAGTGAGTTAGATAAAATTTTATTATTAGTAATAACTGTATATTTTTCTTTTGATAGAGTGGTATCTCTAGGAAAAGATATCCAAGATATTATAAAAAAGTATAGCTTGAGATATTATTATGAAGATGAATTTTTATCTGTTAAAGATATAAAGGATGAGTACTTAGAGATGAAGTTTATAAATTCTTTTGAAATAGATGAACATGAACTGATAAAACAAATTATTTTAAGAGATAAAGTATGTTTTTTAGATGAATTAAATCAATTGTGTGAACTCTATACTAGAAAAAAATTTGAAGAATACAGACAGCTTGTGGAGTTTTATTTATACATCATAAATATTAATTCTAAAGAGGAAATTAATTTAAATGATGAAGAAAGAAATCTTAAAAATATTCTTAAAATTCAAAATCAAAAATTATTTCCAATAGAATTATATAAAGAATATGCAACTATTTTATATACTCAGAAAAAATTTGATGAAGCAATTGAATTTTATGAAGAGTTCTTATGGTACCTAAATAAGGATGAACTAAATAACATGTATCAATGCTATAAAGAGCTGGGAAAAGACAAGGAAGCAGGTAAGTTAAAACAACATTATATAAATACTATGTAAATCATGACCACCCATCTATAGCGGGTGGTTTATTTGTCTCGCACCTAACGGAGCGAGACGGACTAATAGTCACATAATCAAAGAAACACTTCACAGAAATTTGTGAAGTGTTCTTCTTAATGTTTGTTTTTTAAACTTTTGCTTATATTTCGATAACATTATGGACTGCCTTTGGACTATTTATGTTTTATACAGCGGTTCGTGATGATATGCGTAATGAAAAAGAACGTAAGGAGAAGAAAAATGATTGAGATAATTTATGGAATCTTTGTGACATTAGTAGGAGTGTATGTTGGAGAAATAGTCATTAGAAGACTAATTGATGTATACATTGAAATAAAAGATAAATTAAGTAAGTAAACGGCAATGGGGATGGAGAGATTCACTCCCTTTATTTGATTGGAGGTAAGAAATGAAAATAGAAAAACTATCACTTGATTTAGAAACTTTTCCAGTATTAATCGAGCAAAGTCAGGAGTGTATCGTTACGCAGAATTTGATAATTTTGATATATTACTATATAGACGTAATCAAAAATATAAAGGAAAAGAAAAATGGGATACTCCATCATTAGGAGACGAACACATTCACAGCTTGAATATTTAAGGCATCAATCAAGTTATCACTAACAAAACAGAGATTATTCAAAATATGGAAAGGTTAGTTAGGATGCTTGAGAATACAGATAATCTAACAGAAACAATCAAAAACTTAGAACTTGAGATGGCAGACATTAGCGAACAAGCATAGAAAATGGTTCAGCGAAATACAAAAGTTATCCAAAACCAAGAAACTTATCAAGCAGAGTATGATGGGCTAGTAGCTAGGTCTGAGAACTTACAAAGTCAGCTCTTTGAGAAATAAAGCACACTTCAACTAAGAAAACAAAGAACAGACGTGAAGATGTTTATAGAATTATTAAGCAAACAAGAACACTTGGTCACAGAGTTTGACGAGAAGATGTTCAACACCTTAGTTGAGAAAATGATTGTATACACAAAAGACAAAATAGAAGTTTACTTCAAAGACAGTCAGATCATAGAAATATAATCTGGCTTTTTTCTGTGGAGAGTCATATTGGTTTTATGGTATAATAAATAAGATTAGACAGATTGAAGAAATAAAGGGGTATACATAAATCGTTACAAGATGCACACCCTAAATGCCCTTTGCACACCCCTAATTCAAAAAAGGAGATAATTGTATGATAAAACTCATTGCAACGGATATGGACGGAACCTTCCTAGATGGGAATGGACGCTTTGATATGGACCGCCTCAAGTATCTCTTGGTTTCCTACAAGGAAAAAGGGATTTACTTTGCGGTAGCTTCGGGGCGCGGATTTCTGTCTCTAGAAAAATTATTTGCTGATGTTCGTGATGACATTATTTTCATCGCGGAAAATGGCAGTTTGGTAGAATATCAAGGTCAGGACTTGTATGAAGCGACTATGTCTCGTGACTTTTATCTATCAACTTTTGAAAGGCTGAAAACTTCACCTTATGTAGATATCAATAAACTGCTCTTGACGGGAAAAAAGGGAGCTTATGTTCTAGATACGGTTGATGAGACCTATTTAAAAGTGAGTCAGCACTATAATGAAAATATCCAAAAAGTAGCGAGTCTAGAAGATATTACAGATGACATTTTCAAATTTACAACCAACTTCACAGAAGAAACGCTTGAAGCTGGGGAGGCTTGGGTCAATGAAAATGTCCCTGGTGTTAAGGCTATGACAACTGGCTTTGAATCTATTGATATTGTTCTGGACTATGTCGATAAGGGAGTGGCTATTGTTGAATTAGCTAAAAAACTTGGCATCACAATGGATCAGGTCATGGCTTTTGGAGACAATCTTAATGACTTACATATGATGCAGGTTGTGGGACATCCTGTAGCTCCTGAAAATGCACGACCAGAGATTTTAGAATTAGCAGAAACTGTGATTGGTCACCATAAGGACCAGTCGGTTATAGCTTATATGGAGGGCTTATAATGGCAGATATAAAATTGATTGCATTGGACTTGGACGGGACCTTGTTGACTACTGATAAAAGGCTGACGGATCGCACCAAGGCAACCTTGAAAGCTGCGCGTGATCGTGGTATCAAGGTTGTATTGACAACTGGTCGTCCCTTAAAAGCTATGGATTTCTTTCTCCATGAGCTAGGGACTGATGGCCACGAAGATGAGTATACGATTACTTTTAATGGTGGTTTGGTTCAGAAAAATACAGGTGAAATCCTTGATAAAACAGTCTTTTCATATGATGATGTAGCACGCTTGTATGAGGAAACAGAGAAATTATCACTGCCTCTTGATGCCATCTCAGAAGGAACTGTTTATCAAATCCAATCTGACCAAGAAAGTCTTTATGCTAAATTTAATCCAGCTTTGACCTTTGTTCCAGTGGACTTTGAAGACTTGTCTAGTCAAATGACCTACAATAAATGCGTGACTGCCTTTGCTCATGAACCCTTAGATGCAGCTATTCAGAAGATTTCTCCAGAATTGTTTGACCAATATGAAATCTTCAAATCACGTGAGATGTTATTAGAGTGGTCTCCTAAAAATGTCCATAAAGCAACAGGTTTGGCAAAACTAATCAACCATCTAGGAATTGACCAAAGCCAAGTCATGGCTTGTGGTGACGAGGCCAATGACCTCTCTATGATTGAATGGGCAGGGCTCGGTGTTGCCATGCAAAACGCTGTTCCTGAAGTCAAGGCAGTCGCAAATGTAGTGACTCCAATGACCAATGATGAGGAAGCTGTCGCTTGGGCTATAGAAGAATACGTGCTAAAGGAGAACTAAGATATGGGATTGTTTGACCGTCTATTCGGAAAAAAAGAAGAACCTAAAATCGAAGAAGTTGTAAAAGAAGCTCTGGAAAATCTTGATTTGTCTGAAGACACTGAGACTGCCCTTACAGAAGCAGAGGTTGAAAGTTTTGAAGAGACTGTGCTTGAAGAAGAGGAAATCCAAGACACAGTTGAAGTAAATTATGATTCAGAGCCAGTTGTAGAAGTTCAACAAGAAGAAGTCCCAGAAGAAGAGAATACTGAGCTCCTAGAGACTGTAGAAGAAAATAATTCTGAAGTGCTTGAACCAGAAAGGCCTCAAGCAGAAGAAACTGTTCAGGAAAAATATGACCGCAGTCTTAAGAAAACTCGTACAGGATTTGGTGCTCGTTTGAATGCCTTCTTTGCCAATTTCCGCTCTGTCGACGAAGAATTCTTCGAGGAACTGGAAGAATTACTGATCATGAGTGACGTTGGTGTCCAAGTCGCTTCTAACTTAACAGAGGAGCTTCGTTACGAAGCCAAGCTTGAGAACGCCAAGAAACCGGATGCACTTCGCCGTGTCATCATTGAGAAATTGGTTGAGCTTTATGAAAAAGGTGGCAACTATGATGAAAGAATCCACTTCCAAGATGGCTTGACAGTCATGCTCTTTGTTGGTGTTAATGGTGTTGGGAAAACAACTTCTATCGGAAAACTAGCCCACCGCTACAAACAAGCTGGGAAGAAGGTCATGCTGGTTGCGGCAGATACCTTCCGTGCAGGAGCAGTAGCCCAGCTTGCTGAATGGGGCCGTCGTGTTGACGTTCCAGTTGTGACTGGACCTGAAAAAGCTGACCCAGCTAGTGTAGTCTTTGATGGCATGGAACGTGCTGTAGCTGAAGGTATCGATATTCTTATGATTGACACCGCTGGTCGTCTGCAAAACAAGGACAACCTCATGGCTGAGTTGGAGAAGATTGGACGCATCATCAAGCGTGTTGTGCCAGAAGCGCCGCATGAAACTTTCTTAGCATTAGATGCTTCAACTGGTCAAAATGCCCTGGTACAGGCCAAAGAATTTTCAAAAATTACCCCTTTGACAGGAATTGTCTTGACTAAGATTGATGGAACGGCTCGAGGTGGTGTTGTTCTAGCCATCCGTGAAGAACTCAATATTCCTGTAAAATTGATTGGATTTGGTGAAAAAATCGATGATATTGGAGAGTTTAACTCAGAAAACTTTATGAAGGGTCTCTTGGAAGGCTTAATCTAATCAGAAGCAAAAATCCTGCAAGGTACAAACTTGCAGGAAATTTTTTAGGCTCTATAATATTTGTAGTGGGTAAATCCCCTATGGATATTATGGAACCTATTTTGTTGTAGAAAAAAAGTTCCATATGACCTATAATGAAAAGCGACTAAACAACTCATTAGAAAGATT
>NZ_WIJO01000086.1:0-5106 GCF_009496205.1 Streptococcus mitis | reverse complement strand
TTCTCTAAGCTATATCCTTGTTTTCTAAGTTCATAGATCTGAACTTTATCATCATAAGTTAATTTCATAATAAAAACACCCCAAAAGTTAGATTTTTTCTGTCTAACTTTTGGGGTGCAGTTCATACTATGCGTTTTATTCTTTATAATTTAGCTATTTCAAAATTACAAGTTCTCCATTCTTAATTTCCCAAACTTGGTCAAACTTACTTAATAATTCGTTTTGGCGATGTAAAGTAACAATGACGGCACTTGGTAGTTCCAGAACTCTTTCCAATTCCATTTTAAACTGATTAGTATCCAAGGCAGAGAAAGGTTCGTCTAGGATAAGCAATGGATTTTTACGATTTTTCTCACGATTTAAATACATTCGTTGTTGCTGACCACCTGACAGGGATTGTGGTGGAATTTTTTCAAAATCTTCTTCTCTGAATTTTTCATTGAAACTATTGAATAGCGTTACATTATTTTCATAACTCGAAATAAATGTATGTTCTTGTTGCAGAATCATACCGAATCTTCCCCAAAGATGGTCCAAAACAAGCCCATCTAGCACAATTTGTCCTTCAAAATCTTCATCTGTTCCATTTAAAATGTTGAGAAGACTACTTTTTCCAGACCCATTCTTACCAATAAGCGCAATTTTATCCCCTTTTTGAATCGTAGCGGAAGTAATTATCAATTTTGATTCTCCCAGTTGTTTGGAAATGTTTTTCAAAGTAATCGTATCAAAAGAATGTTGAGGTGCTTGAACTGAAACGGGTCTCCCAACAATGTTTTGAAAACTCTTGATTACAGGCTTTACGGACTCTAACATTTGTAAATCATAAAGGATTTCCTGTATTGGTTCAGAAAAAGCATTAATATATCCGAAACTCGCCACCACCTCAGGAATACCGAGTTGCTGGTGAGATAGAGAGTAGGCTAAATAAATAAACAGAACAAGACTAATGAATTCAAAAGAAACACCTGTCAATAAGATGCCTGTAATTTTTGTCAAACCATACTTAAAATACTTATCCTGCAAATTCTTTAGAGAACTCTTTTGTTGATTCAAAAAATGCGACATAGTTAGTTTATTTACCAAATGATGTCCCATGAGCAAATCCTCTAAAGTTCGATAGTAATCTCCTTGTTTTTTCAAGTAAACCTGTCTACGATTAGCGGTCAACTTCCCAACGATTTTAGGAATTTGAATACTAATTCCAGTGGAAAAGATTAAAATCAGTGATACAATAGGATTAATTGTTCTGCTAATAATGAAAGCGTAAATGATGATACGTAAAATTTGTTTGATAAAACTCATCAATGGAGGAAGGTAATCCTTTTCCAACGAATCTAGGTCATTAGATTGATAGGAAATATACTCTGCTACTGTTTTCTGCTTGAAATCGTGGTGACTGAGTCCCAGAAGTGAACGAAACCACTCATTTTTCAAAGTAGTCGAAAAGATAATCCCCTGCTTCCAATCAAGTATCATTTGGATATAGTTACAACTCAAATAGCCAGCCACTGACATAGAGTAACCATATAGAGCTACTTGATAATCCCCTTTGATTAATGCCTGCGTGAAATACGGTAACAAAGCTGTGCAGATATTCGATACTACACCAAAAAGAAAATTAAAGAAGAGATACCATCTAATAGTTTTAAGATATGGTAGCATATACGATACTCCTTACTAATGCGTTTTTTTACATATCGCAGAACAATCTCTACTATTCCCTATTTCAGATAGTGCGATACTCGGACATTGAGTGCAATAATTGTAAATCACACAAGTACTGCAGTTTTTACTATCATTCAAAATAAAAAGAAAGCTGCAGTTCTTTTAATCCTGTATCAACGATTCATTCTGAAATCGAATAGGAGACATTTCCCAAGTCTACAATTCACTTCATCTCAAATTAATTTTTGTAATTCACCCTTAGTTTATAGATTTTATACTCAACAAAAGTATAAAGCATACAAAACTTCACTTTGAACCAGTATTTATACTATATTCCGTATTAAAAATTCTATTATTGATTTTGTAAAAAACAGTCTTCAAATATCCTGAAATATAGCAAAAAGAGATTGGGTAAAAACTCATTGTCTCTTCTCACTCAAGGACTAAGTTTACTTGAGCAAACTGAATCCGCACTATCGTTCCTTTTCCAACCTCAGACTCGATACGAATCTGGTGCCCCAGTTCTTCAGAAATTTTCTTAGATAGATAGAGGCCAAGTCCAGATGACTGCTGAGTTAGGCGTCCATTATATCCTGAGAAGCCACGTTCAAAGACTCGGAGGACATCACTGTTTTTTATCCCGATTCCCGTATCCTTGATACAAAGCTCTTGCCCCTCCATATAAATCTCCAGACCACCTTCCTTGGTGTACTTGAGACTGTTTGAGATGATTTGCTCAATAACCACTAGCAGCCACTTTTTATCCGTCACGATTTCTTTATCAAGGTCATGTAGATTAACATTTAGGCTTTTTTGAATAAAGAAAAGAGCATATTTACGAATTATCTCCTTAACCAAGTCCTCGATTTGAACCTGTTTTAAGACCAAATCATCATGGAAACTTTCTAAACGCAGGTACTGTAAAACTAGATTGGTATAGGAGTCAATCTTGAAAATTTCCTGTTCTAATTGCTGCTTTAATTGGCGGTCAGCTACTTCTGCAACTAAGAGTTGACTGGCTGCAATGGGGGTCTTAATCTGATGGACCCACAAGGTATAGTAATCCAGCAAATCCGTCAGTTTTCTTTCTGCGTCTGACCTCTGCTGATAGAGTTCCATCTCACGCGCTTCTAATTTTTCAGCCAAGGCTCTTTCCAATGGAGATTTGGCTTCCCTCTCCCCATAGAGAATTTCCTGGCGATAGACCTGCATTTCCACCAATATGTCCCAAGTGAAAAATAAGATGGTTACAAAGCAACACAGCAGGAAAAAGTAGAGAAAGTAAATTCCCAAACTGGCAAATAAAAACTGAAAGAGCAAAACCAGAAACGTCAAAGAAAGTAGATAGATAAAAAGACGACTACGGGAGCGCAGATAGGCTAGAAAAAATTGTTTCCAATCAAGCATGCTTCAGTCCGTACCCTATCCCTTTCTTGGTCTCGATAAATCCTACCAAGCCCTGCTCTTCCAACTTTTTACGCAATCGAGCCACATTAACAGAGAGCGTATTATCATCAATGAAAAAGTCACTGTTCCAAAGTTCCCGCATCAGGTCATCACGTGCTACGATATTGCCCGCATGCTCAAACAAAACTCGTAAAATCTGGAATTCATTCTTGGTCAAATTCAAGACTTGCCCTTGATAATGTAAATCCATGGATTTGGTATTGAGGATAACACCAGCGTATTCCAGTAAACTCTCGTCACGCCCAAACTCATAGGAACGGCGCAACAAGCCCTGAACCTTGGCTAAAAGAACCTGCTGGTCAAAAGGTTTGGTCACAAAGTCATCCGCCCCCATGTTGATTGCCATGACAATATCCATAGCCTGGTCTCTCGAAGACAGAAACATGATAGGTACCTTGGAAATCTTGCGAATTTCCTGACACCAGTGATAGCCATTAAACAAGGGCAATCCAATATCCATGAGGACCAGATGAGGCTCCGACTGGACAAAAAGACTCAAAACTTCCATAAAGTCTTCTACCAGAACCACTTCAAATCCCCATTCAGAGAGCATTTTCCCGACCTGTTGACGAATGACCTGATCATCTTCTACTAATAAAATCTTGTGCATGCGCTTCTCCTTTTCTATTATTATAACAGATTTTTCCATGCTAGAAGGCCTGAAACTGAATTTGAAAGGGCTTGTTTTTATCCAGTACAAACAGGCAATGCTACTAGCTAATTTGAGGGAAATTTGATAAGATAAATAAAAAGAAAGGAGCTCTTATGGCCAATATTTTTGATTATCTGAAAGATGTCGCATACGATTCTTATTACGACCTTCCTTTAAATGAGTTAGACATTCTATCCTTAACAGAAACTACCTACCTCTCCTTTGATAATCTAGTCTCCACAAGTCCTCAGCGACTTTTAGACCTGGCTCCTCAGGTTCCAAGAGAGCCTAACATGTTGACCAGCAAAAATCGCCTCCAGCTATTAGATGAACTAGCTCAACACAAGCGCTTCAAAAATTGCAAACTCTCCCATTTTATCAATGACATTGACCCTGAACTGCAAAAGCAATTTGCGGCTATGACCTACCGCCTCAATCTCGATACCTATCTGATTGTCTTTCGTGGGACTGATGACAGTATCATTGGCTGGAAGGAAGATTTCCACCTGACCTATATGAAGGAAATTCCTGCTCAAAAGCACGCCCTTCGCTATTTAAAGAACTTTTTTGCCCACCATCCTAAGCAAAAGGTCATTCTGGCTGGGCATTCCAAGGGAGGAAATTTAGCCATCTATGCTGCTAGCCAAATTGAGCAAAGCTTGCAAGATCAAATCACAGCAGTTTATACTTTTGATGCGCCTGGTCTCCACAAAGAACTGACACAAACTGAGGGCTATCAAGGGATAATGGATAGAACCAAGGTCTTCATCCCTCAAGGCTCCATTATCGGTATGATGATGGAAATCCCTAACCAGCAAATCATCGTGCACAGTACTGCCTTAGGTGGTATCGCCCAACACGATACCTTTAGTTGGCAGATTGAGGACAAGCACTTCGTTCAACTGGATAAGACCAACAGTGATAGCCAACAAGTCGACACAACCTTCAAAGAATGGGTAGCGACAGTCCCTGACGAAGAACTCCAGCTCTACTTTGACCTTTTCTTTGGCACCATTCTAGATGCTGGGATTAGCTCCATCAATGACCTGTCTTCCTTAAAGGCGCTTGAACACATTCATCATCTCTTTGTCCAAGCGCAATCCCTCACCCAAGAAGAAAGGGAAACCATGGGACGCCTCACCCAGTTATTGATTGATACCCGTTACCAAGCATGGAAAAATAGATAATCCACATAAAAAACTCCAAGCAGGCAGATTCTGCTAACTCATGACAGAAAAAGAAGTTTAGCCTATACTGAAGGCGAACAATACCAAACCGTGGTGTTTAATAGGGCTTTTCCTAGCCTGTATAAAAAACTG